>JBMTLP010000013.1:0-19416 GCA_049433245.1 Pirellulales bacterium | reverse complement strand
CAGACGATCGGGATGGGCAATGAGGCCATCAGGAACATGCTCTCGGCGATCACCTGAGCCTGACCACGCTCTTCCGCCCCCAGGCCGGGATAAGCTCCCGGCGTGTCGATCAGGCAGATCACCGGTAGCCCATACTTGGCCGCGAGCCGCATCTTCCCCATCGCTTTGCGATAGCCTTCCGGATGGGCACAGCCGAAATGGCAAGCCTGCCGCTCTTGCAGCGTTTTTCCTTTTTGGTGCCCGATCACAAGCACGCGATGCTGATCGAGTTTGGCAAAGCCCGTGAGCATCGCCGGATCGTCGCGAAACGATTTGTCGCCGTGGAGTTGTACAAACTCGTCAAACACGAGCGTCAGATAGTCGCTCGTCTTCGGACGGTCGGGATGACGGGCCACTTCGACGGTTTGCCATGGATTGAGGCTGCCGAAGATCTGTTTCTGCACCTCCACGAGTTCGCGGCGGAGACGACGGATTTCCTCCTGCTCCGCCGAACCGACCGGGGCAGCCTCGAGCGCGGCAATCTTGTCTTGAATCTCGTAGATCGGCCGCTCAAGTGGCAGTCGATGCAGTCCCTGGGCCATGTGTGCGGAAACTCCTGCTGGGAACGGCCTCTCGAAAGGCCGCGTGGAACCAAAACTGTCGCCACTCGTCGCGACCGCGTCAACGGCGAACGCCGGCGGTGCCGACGACGGATCGCCGGCGGAGGGCTGAACACGGCCAACCGCCAGAGCGTGTTTCCCTTGGGTTCACGCCTGCGTGGCCCGCTCGAGCTTACGAAAGGACCGCAGTTGCTCCACCACATCGTCCATCGAAGCGGGCCGCGCGGTAATGTTTTTTGAGAGCATCTTGCGAATCAGCCGCACGATGCCCTTGGGAACATTGCGGTTGTACGCTTCGACCGAGGGTGGTTGGGTGGTCAGTTGCATTTGCAGGAGTTCTGCCTGCGTCCGCGATTGAAACGGCGGACGGCCTGCAAGCAGTTCAAAGGCAGTGCAGCCAAACGAATAGATGTCGGCCCGTGCATCCACCGCCTGCCCCCTGATCTGCTCAGGCGACATGTAGCTCGGTGTGCCCTGTGCGAGCCCCCGACCCCGCGGGCTGGAACCACCGAGCAGTCTCCCCAAGACACCAGCCTTCTTCACCGCGAGGGCCATGTCGATCACCTTGACCTGCCCTTCTGGAGAGGCGAGCAGATTGTCCGGCTTGATGTCGCGATGCACCCAGCCTCGGCTGTGCATGTGGGCGATCGCCAGAGCGGCTTCCGTGAGAATTCGGGGCGTTCTGGTTGAAAGCGAATCCGGGGCGTCGGCGAGTTGCGTCTTGAGATTTGGGTGATCGAAGAGTTCCATCACCAACAACGGAATCCCCTCAATCACCTCAAACCGATCGATGCGAATAATGCCTGGGTGCGCGAGACTCTTGGAAACCTTCAACTCGTGCTCCAGCAGTTTCCGCTGCGCACGATCCTTGACCGCGTCGGCGACGAGAAACTTCACAGCCCAGAGTTTCTTCTGATCATTCCCTTCCGCCGACGTGTCGTTGGCTGCCCAGATTTCGCAGAGCTTGCCCAGGCCCAGTTTCTTCTGGAGCCGAAACGAACCGATGTTCTCGAGGGTGTTCGACATCATCCGTCCGCTGCGGAAGCATCCAGTTGAATGGAAACGAGCGTCAGTCCATGTGGGGGCGCTGTTGGGCCTGCCGCCGGGCGATGGCGTGCCGCCAGTGCCTCGGCCATCCAGGAAGCCGGTTTTCGGCCAACCCCCACCATAGCCAATGACCCGACGATAATCCGCACCATATTGTAGAGAAAGCCGTTGCCCTCGACTTCCACCTGCACCTCTGCGTTAGCCCGCTCGGGCGTATCGACGCGACACACCGCGAGGTCGTAGATCGTCCTCACCTTCGAGAGACGGGGCGACGATGCCGTCTCGAAGCTGCTGTAGTCATGCTCACCAACGAGGGCCCCTGCCGCGGCCTGCATCGCCTCAACGTTGAGCCTCGCTGGCTGCCGCCACACGTGTGCACGTGAAAACACCGGACGCACCGGATCGTCATACAGCCGATACCGATACCTCTTGCGAACGGCGGCCCCGACCGGATCAAAACTATCCGCCGCCTGCCAGGCGTGGACCACAACGATATCTTTCGGCAGGTTGGCGTTGATGGCCCGCAACCAGGCCTCGGGCTCAAGCGGCCTGCTGCAAGAAAATGCGGCAACTTGATCGAGCGCATGCACCCCGGCGTCGGTACGACTCGACCCGCGCAACGCGTCCGCCGTGGGATCAACCGTGGCAATTGCCGCAGCCAGCATCCCCTGCACCGTTCGCTGCTGCGGCTGGGCCTGCCATCCCGAGTAGGCACCGCCGTCGTAGGCCAGCCGAAGCCCGATCCGCCGTCGTGGCGAGGCCGCATCCGGTCCTTCGCAGGAAGACGGATCGACCTCGGTCATCGGGCGAGCACCTCGGCGATCTGCACCGCATTGGTAGCGGCGCCCTTCCGCACGTTATCGGATACACACCACATGCTGATGCCGTTGGGTGACGACATGTCCTCGCGAATCCGGCCAACGAAGACTTCATCACGGCCACTGGCAGAGCGCGGTGTGGGGTACACACTCTGGCTCACGTCATCCTGCACGATCACTCCGGGTGCTGCCGCCAGCAGTTCACGAGCCTCTTGGGCGGTGAGTTTCTTTTCTGTCTCAACGAGGATCGACTCCGAGTGGCCGTTGAACACCGGCACACGAACGCAGGTCACACACAAGCCAATCGTCGAATCCCCCAGAATCTTTCTGGTTTCGAGCACCATTTTCATCTCTTCGCTCGTGCTCCCTCCATCCCGCAGTGAACCAATTTGCGGAATCAGGTTGGCCGCGATCGGATGCGGAAAAATCGCCCGCGGCTCAGTCTCGTCGGCGAGCAAGGCCTGCATCCCACCACGGAGTTCGCCTGCGGCCGAGAGTCCTGCCCCACTGACCGCCTGGTAGGTACTGACCACCACGCGTCGCACTCGGGCAGCATCGTGCAGTGGCTTCAGTGCCATCACCATCTGCGTGGTGGAACAGTTGGGGCTGGCGATGATGCCCTGGTGGTCGCGGAGCGCTTCCGGATTGACCTCGGGAATGACCAGCGGCACCGTGGGGTCCATGCGATACGCTGCGCTCTCATCGACAACAATCGCCCCCTTCTCCACTGCCCACGGCACGAACTCCAGCGCCACCTCGTCTGGGGTGCTCCCAATCGCAATCGTGACCCCTGCAAAGGCCTCGGGCGTCATCTCCTCAACCGTGAGCGACCTCCCTCCCACCTCGATGGTGCGGCCCGCGGACCGTGCGGAGGCGAGGAGCCGAATGTTCTTCGCAGGAAAATCGCGCTCCGCCAACAGTTGAAGAATGATACGTCCGACAGCGCCGGTGGCACCCACAACGGCAAGGGTCTCGATCACGTTCGTACAACTCCAAAGGGGGTCTCGTGCAGCAGCCGCCCGTACCGTGGCCGCTCAACCAACTCTCTCGACCCTAGCGAGGCCGAGCTTTGCCGTCCACTTCCGCCACGCTGAGGCGGGAACGAACGCAAGATTTGCCACAATCATGGCCAGCCCAAACTCCATCATTCCCATCGTCAACCCAATTCCCAGGTGCACGGCGACCGCCATTGCGATCGCCCACGGCCGCGTCAGGCGTGGCCACACGAGTGCCGCGTAGCCGACCTCCCAAAACAGGGTGCTCAGGGTGATCGCGTTGAGCAGCAGCAGATGATCTGCCATCCAGGTGAGGTCCAGAGTGCGGTACTGACCGTTCGCCGCCGCCCCCCACAGCGCCACGCCTTCCCACCAACTCGCTCCGAGGAGTTTGCCCGTTCCTGAAAAAAAATAGACCACGCACAGATGGCACTGCAGCAGTCGCAACGCGATGTTGGCGGTGATGCTGGCAGCTCCCCCCTGCCCCGGTCGCCCGCGTGGTGCCGTCAATCTCCGCTGCAACCAGCCATCCACCGACAGAGCGTCGGCGGCAGGACCGATCACAAGGCTGATCAGCAGCATGCCGAGCGTGTCGTCGAGCCCAAACACGTTCAGCGGTGCGCGATTGGCTGCGCTCACAAGCCCCGCCAAGGCCACGATCGCCGAGAGCCGAGTGGCGAGTCCCACTGTCAGCAAGAGCGAGGCGACCACCGTCAAGACTCCGAACGTCCAGAGTGCGGTCGTCGAGTTGGCAATGAAGTACCAACTCCACTGCCAAGGCTGGTCATTCATCCGCCACACCTCGTGGGCAGGCAACCAGCCCGCAGGGCCAAAGAAGGCACTCGCATCAAGCAACCACACGAACGAAGCCCAGGCGAGCAGCAGCCCCGTGCCGATCCGCACGATCGCCAGCGGCAGTGGGTCGGCCGGCGAGAACCAGAACGTGTTCCAGGCCGACCACCAAGTGAGCGGCTGGTCCACACCCCCTGGCCCCGGCTGACCACAAACAGCCCGGGACTCGTCCAACCGCCGTGATGAACTGGTGCGCGTGTGCGTCATCGCTCCCCTCCGGCACGAACTGTGCTCGATGGAGCCGACGCAGCCGCAACGTCCGCCGTGGCGAGGGTATACGTTCCCAGGGGTGTCACCCGATCCAGCCACGCGTCGACAGCCGCGGGCCTCTCGGCCCGCCGATCAAGTTCGTCTTCGGGGGTGGGCAGGTAGTGCTCCACCATCTCGAGCGAGACCGAGACCCCACCATGGCGTTGTAGCAGTTCCGCAGCCACCCCACGCACCAAGGGCCCCCACTCCAACTGCGCTCCGCGGCGGATGTCGTCGGGGGCCTCGACAGGCGGGATCATGCCCGCGAGCTTTTCGGGAATCATGAACCGGCGGTGGTAGAGAAGCCGCGGCCAATCTTTTTCGGCGTCCGGAATCGTGCCCTCGCGGAGGTCTCCTGTTTCGGTCAGGAGCGTCCACCGCAGCGAATGGCCTGGCCCGGGATCGGGAGCGAAGAAGCGGTAGCCATGCCAGAGGTAGAGCAGCCCTATGTAGGGCCGAAACGGCTGAATCAAACGATTGGCGAGCAGGCTCGCCGGCGGAGGGCTCGCCAGCGGCGGCAGGACCACGGCCGCGAGATGGATCAGGATCACCAGCGAAACGGCGATCCGCAGGATGGGTGACCACCCCCTGCCCTGCCCTGCTCTCGTGGATGCGTCTTGCGTCATGATGGCACTCATCTCACCCCATCGGCGAATCCGGCACTCCGTCACCAATGCAAAGCCCCCGCGGCGCCAGGATCGGCACCACGGGGGCTGCATGCGGAAACCATCGGATGTTCAACGCGGAAAAAGCCGGGGCGGGCTGTTTCCAGCGATTGCTACAGCGAGGCGGTGCTGTCGTTGGTAGGGGTCCCGCGGACCACCAAACTGTCACCAGCTGCCGTCAGCTCAAGTTCGAGCGAGTGACCAGCGGCGAGATCGATCTGGCGGGTGGCTTCCACCTCGGTGCCGTCAACCTCCACCACCACCTTCACCTCGTACTGGCTCCAGGCATCGCCGGATCGGAGGGTGGTGGTCTCGAACACGCGGGTCTCGCCAGACGAAACCGTGGCATTGCCGGCCAGCCACACCTTGGCGTCGGCGGGCACATGCAGGACGAGGCTCGTGGTCAGTTCCTCACCCGGGAAGGTGAGTTCCGCCACAGCCTCTTCAGCTGCGTCAAAGAAGGAAACGTTGGTCACTTCGCCCGCACGCACGGCCACCACGCGGGTGACTTCAACGTCGTCGCCGTCGACCATCTGCACGGTGAACTCGTAATCACGGCCCGTTTCGAGGCCCCGCGACACGTAGCGACGCAGGCTCCCCGTGGCGGAGGTCTTGGCACCGTTCACCAGCACGCGAGCCGACTCGGGCAGTTCAACGACGAGCATCGCCGCATCGGCAGGCAACCGCAGAGCCGAGGCATCGTCGGCGGGGGCCGCCTCATCAGCAGCGGGAGCAGCGGTGTCTGCTGGCTGGTCGTCGATGATCCGATACGACTCAACCGTGCCTTCCATCGGCACGTAGGCTGGCACGGCACCGCCACCGTAGGAGCCACCGGACGAACCGCCCGATGAGCCACCCGACGAACCGTACGTCACATACGAGCCTCCCGACGAACCACCGGAGGAGCCACCCGACGAATGGTGGTAGCTGTGACGCACGGCACGACGGTCTTGGCGGTAGGCCTTCCGCTGCGCGTGGTGCGAGCCGTGGCTGCCGTAGGATCCGTAGGAGCTGCCGTAGGATCCGTACGACCCGTACGAGCCACCAGACGAGCCGTACGACCCACCTGAAGAGCCATAGGAGCCTCCCGACGAACCACCGGACGAACCGCCCGACGAGCCACCGGACGAACCGCCGGAGGAGCCACCCGATGAACCGTTGTAACGATGATGCCAACCGGCATCAGCGCTTCCAGCGGCCAGCATCATGGCCACGAGAGCGACAACGCCTGGCAGGCGAAGCGAGGAAAAACGCATCGACATGTGTGGAATTCTCCGCAGAAAAAGGCAAACAGACGCAGCCGGCAGGACGCAGGCAACTCGACCCCGCCCGATCCCGAGCCTGAGGCATTGGAAAGGATAGTTTGCGGATTAGGCAAATCAAGAAGCCTGGGCAAACAAGAAAGGCCCTGAAGAACGCGAGAAATGCATAAGGTCTGCGGGCTTCACCTCGCGGGGAACGGCGAGAGCGGCGGCTGTTCCACGGCTTTCCGACACCCGCCAGCCTCCGCCGCCTCACTCCGCAGCAGCCGCTACCGTGACTTCGTCGACCTCGAGCCGACCGGTCGCGCCCATCATCCCCACCTGCAGAATCGCCTCCCGTGCCCAGTGCGGGACGGGCATCGTGGTCCGCTGCGATCGCCACTCAAAACTTCCCGACCATTCGCCAAAGGCGACGAGCGACGAGCGGCTCCGCGTTTCATTGAAAAACCGCACTACCATGGCGGGTATTTGGGTGGGAGAGCCACCGGGCACCACGTTCTCGGCCCGCACCATCGTCGCCACGTCGATCCGCCGCACCTCGCGTCCGTCCACAGGGAAGCCCTGGAAGATCTGCGCTGGGCGGCCAACATCACGGTTTTCAAACCGCAGCAGCCATTCGCCTTCCGCGGCCGTATCCGATCGGACCGCCACGACCTGGCGACCGTAGTACCAGGCTCTGGGCGTTTCCGAGTCTGGCAGTTGGTCCTCGAAGCCGCTGTTGGCGAGGTGAGGCTTGGAACCATCAGGCTTGACCAAACGATCGTCCTCTGCGGCCCCCGTCATGGGCACAAACAGGCTCGGCACCAGCGACTCCTCCACAAGTTTTCCATCTCGTTTGGTGAGGAGCACGAGCGTTTGGTCGTAACGCGACCCCACCGGTATCACCATGCGGCCGCCCTCAGCCAACTGCTCAACAAGCGGCTGAGGCACGGCCTCCGGCGAACAGGTCACGATGATCTTGTCGAATGGGGCTTTCTCCGGCCAACCAGCGAAACCGTCACCAATGCGGGTGAAGACGTTCTCGTAGCCAAGCCGCTGCAGCGTGCGGGCCGCCCGCTTCCCAAGCGGGTCATGAATCTCAATCGAGTACACCTCGGCGACGAGCGGCGAAAGCACTGCCGCTTGGTAGCCGCTCCCGGTACCGATCTCAAGCACACGATCGGTGGCAACTGGCTGCAGCTGCTCGGTCATATACGCGACCACAAAGATTCCCGAGATCGTCTGCGACTCCCCGATCGGAAGTGCCATGTCGACGTAGGCCAGCTGTCGCTGCTGGGACGACACAAACTCGTGCCTCGGCGTCGACCGCATGCTGGCGAGGACACGCGGATCCGTGATCCCTCCCGCCTCAAGCACCTCGCGAACCACCTTCTCACGTGCTGCCGTCAAGGTGCTGGTCGCTTGCCCGTAGGCAGTTTCCACCGCACCGAGCGCCAGCCCGAGCGTCAGCAGAGCAACACAACGGCACCGGGCGACTGTGCAGCCCATCGGTGTTGCGGAGGACCTACGGTTGGGCCTCAATACCAACCAGCTCAATCTCAAAAATGAGGAGTTCATTGGGCTCGATTTCTGGAGGAAAACCTGCATCGCCATAGGCCAACGACGGCGGCACATAGAGCTTCCATCTCGACCCGACTTCCATCATGGGGAGCGCCTCTTGCCAGGCGGGAACCACGCCGCGCACCGGAAACCTGGCTGGTTCTCCCGTTGGGTCGGTGCCGTCGAAGCGCGTGCCATCGAGATGCGTCCCCACGTAGTGCGTGGCCACGACGTCCTCGGCCGTCGGCTGCCGACCGGTGCCCTTCTTCAAGACCTCGATCTGAAGACCGCTGGGAAGCGTCCGCACCCCGGCGCGAGCCCCGTTCTCGCGGAGAAACGCCGTCGCAGCCGCGATGTTGCGGCGAGCGGCTTCGGCAAACTTTGCCATCTGCTCACGCTCGAGTTCCTGCATTCGGCGTTCGAACACATCGAGCGCTGCGGCGATCTTCTCTTCAGAGAGCAGAGGTTCTGCGTCAAGGATGGCATCGGCAAGACCGCGAGCGAGGGCAGCCGGATCAACCTCCGTGCCCTGCTCGCGGAAGTCGGCCTGGATGCTCTTTCCAATCCGCAGACCCAAGGCATAGCCGAGCGCTCCCGCAGGTGTGTTGAGGCTGGCAATTTTTGCGGGCTCGTTCGACTGCTTTGGAGGCGGGATCAAAGCCGGGCGGGTCGCCGCCGCAGGTGGATCAGCCGCAAGCCCAATTGCGGAAGAAACGACGAGCGCCGCAGCGGCAACCACAGCCCACCACCTCGTGCGCGCCGCGATAGGCCCTGCAACAGGGGTCGATCGAGAGACATGGGTTCTGAGCGAAAGCACTCGCATGACGGCAGCATCCCGGAGCAGAAGCGAGGAAGGCAACGCACGAAGGCCACACCCCGTGCCGACATCGATTTTACGACGGCGGCCGGCGGGGAAGCCAAGACCAGTTTCAGTGCGTGGCAGAACTCCCGCAACGGCAGCCGTCGCCTACTTCGCAATCCGCCCACGGGTGAGTTCGAGGAACGCCGTTTCCAGGTTCACCTCCTGCAATCGCACCGTGAGCACCTCGTGCCCGTCCGCGATCAGCCGAGCCACGATCGGTGAGTGATTGACAACACCGTCGGCCAAAGCCACGACGAGTTCCTCACCATCGGATGGGACGGTGTCGATGGTGACCCCAAGCACTTCCTCCGCTTGCTCGAGTGAGGCCACCGCCTGCCGATGCTCACCAGCCAAGCGAATCCTCACCGTCGGTCGGCCGCGCACCTGGGCGAGGAGATCGCTCACCTCTCCGCAAGCGAGGAGCCGACCATGCTCAATAATTCCGACCCGGTTACAGATGTCGGCGAGTTCTGGCAGGATGTGGCTCGACACGAGGATGGTTTTGCCGAGCGACTGCAGTCGCTTGAGCAAGCCGCGCATTTCGATCCGCGCCCGCGGATCGAGGCCGCTGGCAGGTTCGTCCAACAGGAGCACCTGAGGGTCGTGAAGCAGCACGCGTGCCAGGCCAAGCCGCTGTGTCATGCCGCGAGACAGGCTCGTGACGAGTTCGTTCCGCTTAAACATCAGATCGACGAGATCGAGCGACCGCTCCGCCACCTCGCGTCGTTTGGGGCCATCGATGCGATAGGCCGCGGCGAAAAACTCCAGATACTCCATCACCCTCATGTCGTCGTACACGCCGAATATGTCGGGCATGTAGCCGATCAGGTGCCGAATCTCGCGAGGGTGCGTGTAGATCGACTGCCCGCACACGTAGGCTTCGCCCCAACTGGGAGCGAGCAGCGTGGCCAGGATGCGAATGGTGGTGGTCTTGCCGGCGCCGTTGGGCCCGATGAAACCGAACAGATCCCCTTGTTCAAGCTTGAGATCGAGCGATTCAAGCGCCGTGAAGTCACCATACTTTTTGGTGAGGTCGATCGTCTCGATCATGGAGCCACCCCTGATTCAGACATTGGTTGTTCGGTGAGCGGCGGCGGGCCGAACGACTGGCCGACCGGCAAGACAAACCTCCACAGTGAGTGTGGCGTCTCTTCGGAATTGACGTCGCAATCGGTTGTCCATTCGGTGCCACGAGGCCCTCTGCCCACGAGCACCGCCCGCCCGCTGCGAATGAGATCGCTGAGATCGTAGCGACCAAGCAAGCCCGCCTCGAGTGAGGTGTATGCTCTGCCGCCCGCGGCCTCATGAAACGTGGCCACCTCAAGGATGCGATCGGCATCACGTTCCTCGATGTCGTACCGCCCCGCCTGCTCGCGCTCACCAACCAACTCTCGGCGAGCGATCGCTCCAGCAAGCGAACGCGGGCCACGGCTCTTGGATGGATCGAAGCTGCCTCCCGCTGGCAGGGAGCCGACGTCGTAGATCCACCCAGCGTAAGCGAGCAGGCAGCCTTCCAGAGGAAAAGGCAGGGTGCTCGTCAGTGCACCACGCAGCGTCCCTTCGGCCGTCCGTTCAAAACTGCCGGAGAGAGGCAACTGCGGAAGCGGCATGCGGGCGGTCCACTCTGCCTGCCAGGTACCACTCGTGGCGATCGCCAGCGGCACCCCTTCGAGCCTGGCCAACGACGCACCGTAGGTGTAGGGCGCAGCGGCCAACGACGCGTGGGGCACCTGCGTATCGGGGCCGCCAAAACTTCGTCCGGTTGCGGAAGCCCAGGAAAGAACCGGACGGACGTCGTCTTCGTGAGGCACCGCCTCCGCGACCTCCGCCGCGAGACGAATCGTCGTATTCGCCGAAGCCCACAAGCCGGCCATCGCCATACCACGCACCTGGCCACTCGCGAGATCGACGTCGACAAGGCCGGCCGTGGTCTCCTGCCACTCGGAGGCTTTCCAGCGGCCACCGATGTTGGATGCCAAGAACGTAAACGCCACCACCGCCACCCCGAGGGCGATCCAGCCACCACGTCCCGAAGGGAGCGTGGCCAACCACCAAGACAACGGATAAAGACAGGCGACAAAGAGGATCGCCAGCAGGCCGATCAACTCAAATGGAACCGGCTTCACCCCGGGAAACTGATCGACGGAACGCCGCAACTGCCCACCAAGGTCGAGCAAGTCGCGGCGTGTCTCGCCTGCACGACCGCCTCGCGCTCGCTCCCTCCCCAGGACCGTCAGCAACAGCGAATCGCTGCCCGGCCAGTTGAGAAACGCCCCCTGATCGAGATCGAACGCGAGCCAGCCGACGGAGCCAAATCCGCGGGCAGCCCGGACGGCAAGCGGCAGATCGGCCAGATTCGGCCCCACCGCAGCCAGCGCTGTGCCCGCCCCAGGCTCCAACGGCGCCAGCAGCGGCATCTGTAGTCGCTCTCCACCAGAAGCCAGCGGTCTGCTCGCACGAGCAAACGTTTCCACCACTGCCGTAGAGCGAAGTGGCACAAGACGCTCAAACCGCGCTGGCAGCCAGTTCAACTCCGCGGCCCCTGCCGCCGCTAAACGCTCCAAAGATTCCCCCGCGAGAAACACCAGCCGCCCTCCCCCTTGGACCCACGCATCGAGAGCCCGAAAGACGGGGCTAGGCAGCGGACAGATGCTTCCACAAACGACCACCGCGTCCGCGGCATCGAAGTCGAGAGCCGAAGCACCGGGGAGTTCTTCAACCGCCAGCGAAACAACGGTCGGTTTCCAACCGTCGTCGTCTTCCAGCAGCCGCACTCCTCGCGCAGCGGCTGGCATGTCTCCGAGCACGAGGAGCAAGCTGGCCGACTGCGGCATGGGCTTGACCGGCTCTCGCGTTTCCCGCGTCAGCGTCCCGTCAGAGTTTTCCAATTCGACGACGAGTTGGGGATCGGGGCGTCCGAGTCGCACGTGAAGCGTGGCCCCGCGGCGGCTGTTGGCGACATCCCCCAGTTCGGCCCACGGGGAGCCCACCAACTGATCCTCCGGATCGGCAGCCCACACCCTCACTCGCTGCGCCGGATGGTTGCTAGAAACGCGAATCTGTACCGGTGTCCAAGTGGCCGTTTTGCTCACGCCAGCAAAGCCAGTGGTGACTTCGAGGCCCGCGATTTCGGCTGCTGCCACATCGGGCTCCGCCGGCTCCGCGGCGTTCGGCTCCTCTCCGCCGGCGAGGGCGCACAAACCAACAGCCACGGCGAGCAGCACACACCCTGCGAGGACTAACCCACGATCACGCCGCACGCACGTGGGTCGCATTCGCGACGTTGCTCCCTGGATCATCATGGCTTCTCCGCGTCGGGACAGACGCAATCAAATCGGCCGCATCCGGGACAGCCTTGCCCGTATTTCTGGTGCAGCGCTGCTTCGAGATCGATTTCTGCCACGTTCGCCATCGTCACCAGCCACGCAATCACATCCGCAAACTCGAGCGATTGTTCTTCTTTCGTACCGCCGCGGAGAGCCGACGCGAGTTCCCCGATCTCCTCGGTGAACCACATAAACGTCCCCTCGATCCCCCTCGCCGCGTCCTTCTCATGGTACATGCGACGAATGAGTTGCTGCAGGCCCGAAATGCTCATGGTGCCATTGGCTGGAGAGCCCTGATTTGCCGGCTCGCTCATCACATGTCCCTTCGTCTGATCGTTGGTGCCTTGCCATCGACGGGAGGCTGCACCTTCGCGAGGTTACCAAACCCCCAGCGCTTCGTTTCAGTCCCCCGCGGCAGAGGGCCGCTGCAGGCAGCTCTTCCCGATCCGGGGCATGGTATTGCCTGTTTTTATGGGACCAGACCTGTCGCTGGACCGCCGTTTCGGCAATGCTGGAGAGACCTGACTGGAGGCGGCTTGCCCCGCAGCCGGTGAGACCTGCTCCTGAACCCCGATTCTCCGACACATGAACACACCAGCTTCGCCGAGCCGCACGATCCGCATTTTCGATACCACACTCCGCGATGGCGAACAGTCGCCGGGCGCGAGCATGAACCTCACGGAGAAGATGGAGATCGCCCAAGCCCTCGTGCAACTCGGCGTCGACATCATCGAAGCGGGCTTCCCGATCGCGTCTCCTGGTGACTTTGAGGCGGTTCGGGAGATCGCCCGCACTGTATCGGGGGCGGTGATCTGCGGCCTGGCTCGCTGCAACGATGCCGATATCGATCGCGCCTGGGAGGCGCTCAAGGCGGCCCGCGACGCACGCATCCACGTGTTTCTCGCCACAAGTTCGATCCACCGCCAGTTCAAGTTGCGGATGACCGAAGATGAGGTCGTGGCCCGAGCCATCGCGGGAGTGAAACGGGCTCGCGGTTATTGCGACGACATCGAGTTCTCACCAGAGGATGCGGCCCGCACGGATCTTGACTTCCTGTGCCGCGTGGTGGAAGCCGCGATCAATGCCGGCGCAACCACGATCAACATTCCCGATACGGTCGGCTATGCCACACCAACTCAGATGCACCGCTGCATCTCCACCCTTCGCGACCGAGTTCCCAACATCGACAAGGCAGTGATCAGCGTGCACTGCCACGACGACCTGGGATTGGCTGTAGCCAACAGCCTCGCGGCCGTCGAAGCGGGAGCTGGGCAGATCGAGTGCACGATCAACGGCATCGGTGAGCGTGCGGGCAACTGTTCACTCGAGGAAGTGGTGATGGCCCTCCGCACCCGTGGCGACTACTACGCCGCCGACAGCAAGGTTGTGTCGCAGCGGCTCGTCCCCACCAGCCGCCTGGTTTCCACGATCACGGGCATCCAGGTGCCCCGGAACAAAGCCATCGTCGGCCGCAACGCCTTTGCCCACGAAGCTGGCATCCACCAGGATGGCATGCTCAAGGAACGAAGCACCTACGAGATCATGCGTCCGGAAGATGTTGGCCTCGAACGAACCGACCTTGTCTTGGGCAAACACAGTGGCCGAGCGGCGTTGGCTGATCGCGTGCGGGCCTTGGGCTACGCCTTGTCGGCAGACCAAGTGAACCAGATCTTCGAGAAGTTCAAACTGCTCGCCGACCGGAAGAAGGAAATCTACGACGGCGACATCGCCGCGCTGTGCGAAGATCAGTTCTCGGAGTTTCCCGAAAAGTTCAGCCTCACCGGCTACGACATCACCTGCACGAGCGGTGCCTCTCCTCGCGTGACGCTGCGGTTGCAGCACGGCCGGAGCGACGGCGTTGGGGAAGAAAAGGTTGCGGAAGTGTCTGCCGGCGATGGGCCTGTGGATGGCATTTTCTTGGCCATCGAACAGGCCACCGGAATGACCACCCGCTGCCGCGACTTCCGTGTCCAGGCGGTCACTGTTGGCAAAGACGCGCAAGCGGAAGTGACTGTGGAGTTGGAATATGACGGGCAGTTGCACCGCGGCCGAGGCGTGTCGACCGACTCACTCGAGGCGTCGGCCAAGGCCTTCCTGATGGCGATCAACCGGGCGATCGCGGGCAGCCCACCAAAGTTGCATCCGCAGCGTCCGTAGGGGCGAACTAAATCGCCTCGCTGCCGCGCTCACCGGTACGAATCCGGACGCACTCGTCCATCGGCAGAACGAAGATTTTTCCGTCGCCGATTTCGCCACGGTCGCCAGTTCGGCCCCCCTTCATGATCGCTTGAATTGTGGGCTCCACAAACTCATCGTTCACGGCGATCTGCAACTGCACCTTCCGCAGGAGGTTGACCGCGATCTCATGCCCACGGAAGACCTCGGCATGCCCGCGCTGACGGCCGAAGCCTTGCACATCCATCACCGTCAGGCGAAACACCTCAACTTCCGTAAGCGCCTGCTTGACGGCTTCGAGTTTGGCGGGCTGAACGATGGCAATGATGAGCTTCACGTGGTGGATCTCCTTCACCACAAGGTAGTCGCCAGAGAAGGTTGCTCACAAGCGAACAGAACAACTTCTGTGTCGCGAACGTCTTTAACGCCGCTTCAAATTGAAGAATGCCCCGGCCTGGGTGGACTAGGCGGAGTGTCCACCCAAGCCATTGGGGCATCCTTCTGGCTTGGACCTGATCGGATAACCAGGCATCAACTTGGTAACAAACTTCAGCGAGCTGCTGCTGACACCGTGAAGTCGCTTGAGGCAATCCACTGATCGGGATAGGCCCGCAGCCCGTGCTCGTGGACATCCAGACCGTCGTGTTCTTCCTGTGGCGTGACTCGCAACATGCCGATCACCTTGAGCAAGCCGAACACGATGGACATGGTGACCACCGTCCACGCGACGACAGATGCGGTGGAGATCAGCTGAATCGTGAAGAACTCTCCAACTGACCCGACGCCTTCTGGGAGATCGCCGAAGAGACCTGTCGCCAGACCACCCCAGACACCGCAGAGACCGTGAACGGGCCACGCTCCGACGGGGTCATCGATCCTGAACTTGTCGAGGAGCACGATGCCGAGCACAACGAGCAATCCACCGACACCACCGATGATCAGGGACTCAGGCTCCGACACGCGGTCGCAGTTGGCCGTGATCGCCACGAGCCCACCGAGCACACCGTTGAGGGCCATCGTCAGGTCCGGCTTGCCGAACATTCCCCAACCAACGAGCATCGCCACCACAGCTCCAGCAGCAGCAGCCACTGTTGTCGTCAGAGCGATGTAGGTCGTGGCTTCAGCATTCAAAGCTCCCGAGTAGGTCAACTGACTGCCGGGATTGAAGCCATACCAACCGACCAACAGGATGAACACACCGAGTGCCGCGAGCGACAGGTTGTGACCTGGAATCGGCACGCTCTTGCCGGTTGAAGTAAATCGACCCATGCGCGGCCCAAGGAAAATCGCTCCCACGAGCCCAGCAAACCCGCCCACAGCATGCACCACCACGCTGCCGGCAAAATCCTGAAAGCCCATCTGATCAAGCCATCCACCACCCCACTTCCAAGACCCGCTAATCGGGTAGATCAAACCGGTAAGGATGGCGGTGTAGATGAGATAGCCGCTGAACTTCAAGCGACCAGCAACCGCACCTGAGACAATCGTGGCTGCGGTGGCAGCGAAGGCGACCTGAAACAGAAAGTCTGCGGAGTTCGAAGCATAGGCTCCGTCGCTGTAGGCCGGCGGTGTGGCCCACACCTCAACTCCCTGGTCATTGGTGGTCACCTGGGAATCACGAGTGACAAACGCCGACGGCATGCCGAGATAACCATCAGCGATCCAGTTGTCACCTGGATACATCAGGGCGTAGCCAACGAACAGGAAGAGCAACACCCCGACGCAGAAGTCCATCACATTTTTCGAGAGAATGTTCACCGCGTTTTTAGCGGAGTTGAGCCCGATCTCCACCATGGCAAAGCCTGCCTGCATGAAGATCACGAGCACCGCGCAGATGAACATGATCAAAGTGTTGATCGCGTAGTCGTTTGCGTCGTCGTAGGAGAGGCTTTCGACCGGATCCCCTTCATTCCAGCCCAGAGGATTTCCCTCCTCAACCGCCGCGTCTTCAGCGACAGCTTCTTCAATATCGGCTTCCGCGGCTGTCTCCTCGACTGCGGCAGAAACCTCGGCCTCCGCTTGAGCGAAGCCAACACGACTGCTGACACCAACGGTGCAGACCAGCCCCAACAAAACGACCGTCCACCAAGGCAGAGACCTTCCGCCAACAGACTCCATGATCATCGCGCATTGCCTCCAGAAGGGATGGGGATCGCGCACCTCGACCGTGCCGAACAATCGAACCGCAGACGCCTGCTGCGGTACAGATCCGCCGGAAGAACGAAAAGCAAACTCCGTGCCATTCAAAAACAACATGCGCGTCGAGCGTTCACAACGTGCCAAAAACGCCAGAAAACGAGGTTTTTTCCAGCCTCGATTAAAACGAGACGCGACCACAACCGGTGGCTGCCGGAAGCATCATCGCGCGCTGATCAGGCACGCACTGCACGGTCTGTGTGCAGCACGCACATTCGCCACCACGTTTTTGCTCCGCAGCAACAATCGCGACGCGTAGCGAAACAACTGGCCAATGAAAAATGTCTGCGAGCATCACTCTCTCAGCCGGTTCTGCCTACGATGCTGCGACGCATGCCCGCATGAGAGGCAAGAACGGATGCACGATCACTCACCATGCCGTCGCGAGAGGAACCGCTGCCGTGCACGCCCAACCTGAGTCGGTCACGTGGCTCGATCGACCGGCGAGCGATCCCGACGTGCGCGACGCTGGCTGGGTGGAACGCCTACTCGATCTCCTTGCAGCCCGGGTGCCACCCCCGATCGGGGGTGCATGCACCGCGGCTCATCCGGTTCGGCACGGTGGCCGGGATGCTGCCCTCGCAGCGCTGGCCATGATCGATCCCGCGGCCTACGCACGGACTCGCAACCATCTCGACGGCGGTATCACGCGCCTCTCTCCTTGGCTGCGACACGGCGTACTCTCGCTTGCGGAGGTACGGGACGCAGCGATCGGGTGCGTTGCGTCTGCTCACGAGGCTGAGAAACTCGTTTCTGAACTTGCTTGGCGCGACTACTGGCAGCGGGTCTACGCGAGCCGTGGAGTCTCCATCGACAGCGATCTGGAACCACCTGCGGCAGCCGCGACGCGGGGCCATATGCTGGCCGTCCCTGCCGATGTGCTCGCCGGTTCCACCGGCATGGCCTGCGTGGATGCGTTTGTTCGCTAACTCTACAGTACAGGCTTCCTCCACAACCACGCCCGGATGTGGCTCGCTTCGTGGCTGATTCATGCCCGCGGGGTGCGTTGGCAAGCGGGTGCTGCCTGGTTTCTGTCGCACCTGCTCGACGCCGACCCGGCCAGCAACACCCTTTCATGGCAGTGGGTTGCAGGCACCTTTGCCTCCAAGCCGTACATCTTCAATCGTGAGAATCTGGAGCGATTCACGAACGGCCGTTTTTGCGGCGGGTGCGCTGTGGCTGGCCACTGCGACCTGGAAGGCAGCTACGAGGAACTCGCGGCATCGTGGTTTTCAGGAGCACCGGTCGAACGCCCCCGCCTGAAGATTCCCCCTAGCCTCCCCTGGCAACCCGCAATCCCTTCGCTTGGGGACGCTGCTGGAGGCCGCATCGTGTGGTTGACGCTCAACAGCCTTGCCGAAACAAGCCCTGCAGCGGCAGCCCATCCGCTGGCTCCGCGGATCTTTCTCTTCGACCCAGCGTGGTTTGCCAGAGAACGACCGAGCCGGCTGCGGCTGCGATTCATGCTCGAGTGCCTTGCCGACATCCCGCGGCTCGACATCGGTGTCGGCCCTTCTGAGGTCGGCTTGCACGAGGCTCTGCAGCATCACCGAGCGACGCATGTTGCCGTCGCAGACACCCCATGCCCATTCACGCGGCAGGCTGCGGCACAGCTTGCGTTGCAGCATGCTGTCGAGGTGGTGTCAGGCCCAGCGTTCGTCAATGCATCGCGTGTCACCGACCTTGGTCGCTTCTCTCGCTACTGGTCGCTGGTGCGCACATCCGCGATGGTCCCCACACAGCCCTCGCGATGACGATGAAACCAGTCGTCCTGGGCGGCTCGGAGTGGAGCCGAAAGCAGCGGCAAACTGCGTTCTGCCAGGATCTTCAGGATCGCTCCATCGTGCGGATGGGGAAAGGTGAGCAGGGCTGCGTGGAGCGCGAGTCGTGGGTGCCGCGCCGCCAGCGAACGGCCGTAGAGCGGATCACCGAGGATCGGCAGCCCCAACCATGCCATGTGCACACGCAGTTGATGCGATCGCCCGGTCAACGGCTCCAACTCCATCAAAGACCAAGGCGCTGAAGCCACTCTGGCTTCAGCCACCAGCGTCCAACGCGTGTGAGAACGACGTCCATGAATAGGATCGACCCGCTGCCGCGGTCGGTTGTCGAGGTCCGCGACGAGTGGCAGCATCACCTCTCCCTCTTTCGACGGAGAGCGCCCGCCGCAGAGTGCGAGATAACGCTTCGAAGCAAGTCGCTGCTCACCCACCCGGCCCATAGCAACTCGAGCGTCTCGGTGACGGGCCAGCACGAGCACCCCAGACGTGTCGCGATCTAAGCGATGCACGGCCTCCAGTGCCCCAAATCGATCGCGCAACCTCACCGCCACATGAGCCGCGTCCTGTGGGTTGCGGGCCGGCACGCTCGGCATACCAGACGGCTTGTCAACCACCACCAGCCACGAGTCGACGTACAGCACCCGCAGGTCGCGCTGGTCCTGCATCGTCAGAGTACGCCAACTGCACTGGCCCAACGACAGATATCGTCGCTGGGCAGGACCGGACCGTAGGGCTGCGGCAGCATCGCGTTGGGGACCAACGCCTGATCGAGTCGCTGTTGATCCTGTTGCTGACGCGAGGCATCCTCAGCAGTCCAGCCGAGAGCAGGCCAACCAAAAAGCACCGACAGTGGCCGGCCTGGATCGGCCAGGGGAACCTCGCTTCGGCGGGGAATAGAACCGCCAATCAGCGCAACTCCCCTCACCCGGCCGGCGAAGGTCTCAGCGGCGAGCCAAGCAAACGCGGCGCCGGCTGCCTCGCCACTGCACACGATCCGCGTGGAATCTATCGGCACCCGGCTGCGGAGTGTTTCCAAGGCACGCGCCACAG
>JBMTLP010000012.1:0-19441 GCA_049433245.1 Pirellulales bacterium | reverse complement strand
TCGGCTGACAACGCTTTTCTGTACGACTTCGCAACGGGCGAGTTCACCTCCATCGTGTTCCCCGGAAGCGTCAGCAACACCGCGTACGGCATCTGGGACAACGGCAAGGGAAGCTTCACGATCTGCGGCGGCTTCGCCCAACAGCCGATCAACAACAGTGCCGACCCTCTGCAGCCGATCGGGATGGCGTCCCTTGTGGATTACGACCACCTCACAGGGGTCTTTTCCAACTGGCGGGCCTTCTCCTTCGCGGGAGATGATCGGTCGAGCAGCCCTGTTACCCACTTCCAGGGCATCAGCAGTGTGGAGAAGGGCGTCTACACCCTCGCCGGCACGGCGCTTGTGCCAGGCAGTGGGCTCGTCAGCGGCCTTGCCTCCGTCACCCGCAACACCGACGGCTCGTTTGGCGACATGAGCTGGGCCACCCTCGATCCCGCCGTGCCCGTCACGGGTGAGGCTGGCCAAGCATCCGCCAACAGTGTCTACGGCAATGCGGTCGTGGGCGTGATCGTCGGAAGCTCAGGCGAAGCGAGTTACCAAGCGGAGGTGAATGTTGCGTTCCAACTCTCCAACGTCATCTCGGGCAATGCCGGCAACGGTGTCGCGGTGATTGGAAGCCATGCGAACGTGATCAGCATGAACCAGATCGGCACGGATGTTTCGGGCACCGTCGCACTCCCAAACGCTGCCAACGGTGTCCTGCTCACCCGGGGGGCCAGCGGCAACCTCTTGGGAGGCGCCGCGACGGGCGGCAACAACCCAACAGCGGGTGTGTTTGTGCGGCCACCACAGGGCAACCTGATCTCAAGTAACGATGGCAACGGCGTGGCGATCCAGGGAGGCGCTCGCAACAACACGCTCTCCGGCAACTTCGTGGGCACGACGGCTTCAGGAAATGAGCCCCTTGGCAACCGCCGCGATGGCGTGGCCATTGCTGGTGCCAACAACAACACGCTCCTGGGGACCACGTTCCAGCAAAGCCCGTTCGTGTTCTACAACGTGCTTTCCGGCAACGGTGGCAATGGGCTTCGGATCACGAGCGCCAACAACACCACGGTGCAGGCCAACTTCTTCGGCGCCGGAGCCAACAACTTCGATGCCGTGCCCAACGGTGGCAGCGGCATCCTGGCCAACGGCACCTCATCGGGGATTCAGGCTGGTGGCGTGATTCCAATGGGCAACGTCACCTCTGGCAACAACGCCCACGGCATTGATGTGGCCGATCAGGTGAGTGGGTTCGTGTCGTTTAATAACTTCGCTGGTATGGCGGCCTTCGGCGGCGCGATTCCCAATCGGCTCAACGGCTTCCAAATCACAGCCACCGGTGGCAACAATCTCGTGCGCACATGTCTTCCAGGAGGCAACCTCGGCAACGGGATTGTGATCGGTGGCGACGCCAGTGGCGTGACCGTGGAAGACACCGCCGCCGGCACCAACTATGGCATCAACGGCGTCCTTCCCAATGGTGGCAGCGGGATCGTGATCACGGGCACCGCTCATAACAACGTGATTGGGGGTTTCCAACCTTCGGTGGAAACCAAGGTGCACATGTCGGGCAACCTCCGCTACGGCATCGAGGTTCGCGGAAACGCTTACGACAATCACATCTTCAACACGGTCGTGGGCGCGGGCTTTCGAGCGAATGAGCCGCTGCCCAACGCACTCGGCGGGATCTTCATCGGCCAAGGAACCTCGGGCACCGTCATCGGCGGCTCGCAGCCCTTCATGGCCAATCGGGTGCTCTTCAACGGTGGGCCGGGCATCACGCTCGGCAAGACGAGCAGCACGATCGTGGTCGGGAACGTGATTCGGGAAAACGTCGGCGATGGGCTCTGGATCAACGGTGGCCGCGAGAACCTGATCGGACTGCCCAGCCTCGGCAATGAAATCCTGGCCAACGGAGGCAACGGCATTCGTGTGGCTGGCGACACCGAGGGAAGCATGATCACCGCCAACCGGATCACCGCCTCCGGCGTGAACGGTATTCAACTCACGGCAGCAGGGAACCTCTCGATCGGAGAACTGCCGCTCGACGAGTTCTTCGAGCGGTTTAGCTTCTTGGGGTACGTCGCACCGCAGGCTTCTGGCAACGTGATCGTGACGAGCGTGGGCTATGGGCTCCTCGCCAGCGGTGCCTGCACCGGCACCAGCGTGATCCGCAACACGATCCTGCAAAATGGCCTCGGCAACGTCGACCTGACCACAGCGAGCGGGATCACCTACGTTCCGTAAGGCCCCCGCCACCAGAACGTGGCATACTTGGGCATCCTCTACTTGGGCGTCCTCTAGGGGGGGTTGAATGCCATGAAGATCACCCGTGCTGTCATCACCGCCGCTGCCCGCGACGACCGGCATCTGCCGCTGCAGCAACTCGTTGACCGTGACCGCCGCACGAAGTCTGCGCTGGCGATCATCGTGGAAGAGGCCGTGGCGGCCGGAGCGCACGAGGTGGGAATCGTGGTGCGCCCGGGCGACGAAGAGGCATTCCGCGAGGCGGCCGGCGCCGCGGCCGCGCGACTCGAACTGATTCCGCAGGCGGAAGCAGCCGGCTACGGCAACGCGATCCTGCAGGCCCGTCGTTTCCTCGCCGACGAACCCTTCCTGCACTTTGTCGGCGACCACCTCTACGTGAGTGACGAGATCAACGAGGCTGGCACACCTGCCGTCCCCTGCGCCTGCCAACTCGTGGCGATCGCCGAAGCAGAGGCCTGCTGTGTGTCGGCGGTGCAGGCCACGCGCGAACACATGCTGCCCTACTTCGGCACGGTCGGCGGTCGCTTGGTCGCAGGACGCCGTGGCCTCTACGAGATCGACAAGGTGCTCGAGAAGCCAACTCCTACCCTCGCCGAGCGGGAGTTGATCGTTCCCGGGCTTCGAGCCGGACACTACCTCTGCTTCTTCGGGATGCACGTGCTCACCCCAACCGTGTTCGACCTGCTCGACGCCGCAGGCACCGCGGGCCAACGACAGCTCTCCCCCGCCCTCGCTGTCTTGGCGGAGCGAGAACGGTATCTCGCCGCAGAACTGTCCGGTCGCCGCTACAACCTCGGACTGACCTACGGCCTCCTGACGGCCCAGTTGGCCATCGGTTTGGCTGGTCCTGACCGGAGTGAGATTCTCGCTCAACTTGTTGATCTGCTCGCGAAGCAGCCTGCCGGGGAGTGACTATGCCGTCTTCGGTAACCCCGACCTCCACGTCGTCCACCTCGCGACTGTGCCGGATCATCACTGCCAGCGATCCTGATCTGCGCAACCGCTGCATCGACGACGTGTGCGAGCCTCTCTCTGCAGAGGAACTGCTCGCCGAGGCGGCCGCCCTCGAATCGCTCCGCCGCGAGAGCGGCAACCTCTACGAGCGGGTACGAAGCCTGTTCTTTCTCTACGCCATCCATCGCTTTCACCTCCCCACACGGCTCGCCGCAACCGCCGCCCTGATTCCCTACGACGGTTTTGAGCATCTCCTCAACCGCCGCTTCGACGAGGCGATCGAGACGTTTTTGGAGCAACAGCGAACGGCCGGGCCGTCCGACGCACTTTCCAGCGGCCTAGCCTCGGCCTACCACGACCTCGCCCTGCAGACGCTCGCCAATCAAGTTCGCCGCAGCGTGCGGTCGCTGGCTGGCAATCAGTGGATGTTTCGCATGGGGCACCCGACTGACCATCCCCTGCGGATCCGGCCTGAGCTGCTCACCCGCCACACCGACGCTGCTGCCGGCGACCTCTTTCCGCTGCTGCACGAGACCACCCCGGTGCGGATGGACCTCTCCCACGCCGGCTGGAGCGACATCTTCTTTCTGGGGATGGACTACCCGGAGGCCGCCCGGGTTCTCAACATTTCTGTAGACCTCGCCGTGCATGGCCGCGACACCGCCCCCAAGCCTCCCGTCGAGGCCATCCTGCGCGTGATCGATGAGCCTGTGCTTCGTCTGACGAGCGTGGACTTGGCAGCGACCGCGGAGATCACCGACGTGGCGGAGGTGTTTGACTTCGCCCGCGACTACCTCGGACTGCTCAAGGCTGCAGTGATCGCTGGTGGCATCGTTCCCTCGGGGCTCGAGGGCTCCGGAGCGAGTATGCAGTCGGTGCTCGAGCGACTCGTTGGCCATGGCTTGGGGCTCGAGGTGGTCAGCAGCGTCAACAACATCCCCAAAGGCTCTCGGCTCGCGGTCTCCACGAATCTGCTGGCGGCCCTCATCGCCGTCTGCATGCGTGCCACCGGGCAGGCAGCCTCACTGACAGGCCCTCTCGACGAAGCGGAGCGTCGGCTCGTCGCGGCGCGGGCGATTCTGGGTGAGTGGCTGGGAGGCAGCGGCGGCGGGTGGCAAGACTCCGGCGGCGTGTGGCCGGCGGCCAAACTGATCCGTGGCGTGGCAGCGGTTGCGGGAGATCCGGAGCACGGCGTCAGCCGCGGTCGACTGCTGCCGGTGCATGAGCCGGTGCCACTGGGAGGCAGTCTCGAAGCAGCGCTCGTGCTCGTGCATGGTGGGATGGCCCAAAACGTGGGGCCGATCCTAGAAATGGTCACGGAGAAGTATCTCCTTCGGAGCAGCGACGCCTGGGAGGCCCGCCAGGAGGCAGGGCAGATTCTTGACGAGATCATTGCGGCGGTGCAGGCCGGCGATGTGCCGAGGATCGCCGCAGCCACCACCCGCAACTTCTTCGGCCCCGTGCAAACGATCATTCCCTGGGCCACCAACCAGTTCACGGAGACCGTGATCGCCCGAGTCCGCGAACGCTTCGGCGAAAAGTTTCTCGGTTTCTGGATGCTCGGCGGGATGAGCGGTGGTGGGATGGGCTTCATCGTCACGCCCGATGCCAAGCCGGCGGCCCTTGAGGCCCTTGGCGAGATCATGGCTTCCACGAAACGGGAGTTGGAGCATGCCCTGCCGTTTGCCATGGAGCCGGTGGTCTACGACTTCGCGATCAACCAGCACGGCACCCGCTGCGAGTTGCTCTCCGGCCCCGTGGCCCTGATGCCGCCGGGCTACTACGCGCTCACTGTACCGGCCCTGCTCAAGGCAGACCGCCGCGGGCTCTCTCGCGCCCGCCGCGGTGAACTCGATGCGTGTGCCGCTGCCTGCCGCACCCAACCGGAACTTTCCGGCATGGTCGATACGCTCTTCGATCGGCTCTTTCCCCGCAGCACCGGCACCGGCACCAACCGTGGGCTGCGGCAACTTCTGGACGATCTCGGCTTTGATGCCACCCAGCACGAGCAGATCCGCAGCGATCTCATTCACAGCCGGATCGGCTTGGCCCAAAACCGCTTACCACCGTCAACCAAGATCGAAGACGTACTCGACAGCGACGTCACCTGGCTGGTCGAGCCGAGGCGCGTGGGCACGGTTGCTGCCGAGGTGGGGCAAAGAGCACTCGCTGCTGGCGAGGTGGCGGTGGTCACCCTCGCCGCTGGTGTAGGCAGCCGCTGGACGCAAGGCGCGGGGGTGGTCAAAGCCCTCAACCCTTTCTGCAAACTCGGCGGAGCCCACCGCTCATTCCTCGAAGTGCATCTGGCGAAATCCCAGCAAGCAGCCCGCAAGGCCGGCATACCCATCCCCCACGTGATCACCACGAGCCACCTCACGCACGATCACATCGCGGAGGCGCTCGCCAGGCTCCCGGCAGACCGCGATGTGCTGCGGGTGCTCTCGCCTGGCAGAGCGGTCGGCCTGCGACTGATCCCTACCGCCCGTGATTTGCGGTTCGCCTGGGAAGAACTCGCTCACCAAACCCTCGACGAACAAAAGCAAAAGGTCCGCGACAGTTTGCACGGCGCCCTGCTTGAGTGGGCCACCACGGCCGGCGAAGGATCGGACTACACAGATAACCTGCCGCAGCAGTGCCTTCATCCTGTCGGCCACTGGTTTGAAATCCCCAACATGCTGCGCAACGGAGTGCTCGCCAGCCTGCTCGGAGAACGGCCGCAACTGAAGTGGCTCTTTCTCCACAACATTGACACCCTCGGGGCCGACCTGCACCCAGCCCTTCTCGGTGAGCACATCGTCGGTGGCAGTTGCCTGTCGCTGGAGGTGATACCCAGGCGAATCGAAGACCGTGGAGGCGGACTTGCCCGGGTGAATGGCCGTCCGCGGCTGGTGGAAGGCCTCGCGATGCCCAGCGAAGCAGATGAGTTTCGCCTGCGGTACTACAACTCGCTGTCCACCTGGATCGACATCGATCAGCTGCTCGCTTTCTTTCGGCTCACCCGTGCCGACCTCGTCGATCAGCGGCGTGTGACCGATGCCATCCGCGAGGGGGCGTCGCGTGTGCCCACGTACGTCACCCTCAAGGACGTCAAGAAACGGTGGGGGCATGGCCAGGAAGACGTCTTCCCCGTCACGCAGTTTGAGAAACTCTGGGGCGACATGACCTCACTCCCGGAAGTGTCCAGCAGGTTCTTCGTTGTTTCCCGCTTCCGGGGGCAGCAACTTAAAGATGTCGCCCAACTCGACGGCTGGCTCCGCGACGGCTCCGCCGACTACGTCGCGACCCTCTGCGGCTGGCGGTAGTTTGGGCAGGTTCACTCGCCGCCGCTCCCGCAAGTACCGCGGACTGAAAACGCCTGTTTCAAGCGGTAAAAATCTTTCGCAACGCTTTTCGAGCCGCACCGTTGAACCTGGTATGGAACGGTCGAATCACCTCGGAATGCACCACCGTGTTCACGCGAAGAACGATTCGTGTTTGCGCCATTTCTGTGACTTTGCTCACCCTGGCCATCTGCCTGCTGATGCCCTCAAGCCGAGCTCATGCGGCACGCAGAACGGTCGTCACGGAGCCTGACACCCTCGATACCATCGCGGATGCGATGTTTGAGGAGCAGGAGCCCGGCCGCCAAATCAAGCGGCTCTCCCAAAGTTCGCTGCAGGAGTACGACCTCAACAACGATGGTCGCCTCAGCGAACTGGAATCCGCTCGGGCCTCCGCGATGATCCGCGAGAGTCGCAATGAACTCGACCGGTATGGATCGCTGCTGACAATCCTTCAATTCTGGTCCGAGTAGGGAAGCGCGACGCTGCGGTCATGGAGTCGATGTCGACTTCGTGTTGAGTTGTCGCCGCACGATGCCTGGCAGGAGTTTGACCGGCACCGAGCCGGAGGCAAGCACGGCTTCGTGGTAGCGGCCAAGGTTGAAGGCCTCCCCTTGCTCGCGCTGGATCTCGTTTCGCAGCCGCATCATGGCCGTGCGGCCGGCGAAGTAGGTCGAGAGCTGCACCGAGCTTTGCTTGGCACGCACGACCTTCAACCGAGCCTCTCCTTCCGTCTGATACGCATCGCGTACAAGAAACGCGAGTGCTTCGTCGTCGCTCCACCCCGTGCAGTGCATGCGGTGGTCCAGAATCGCATTGGCGACGGCCCGCAGATAAAACTTCAGTTGGTTGAGCCGTAGCGCAAGATCTCCGCCACCGTAGCCCTGATCGAGAAGCATTCGCTCGGTATAGACCGCCCAACCCTCGATGTACGTCCCGCTGCCGATCACCTTCCGCACGAGCGACGGCACGCGATTGGCGTATTCCAGTTGCACGTAGTGGCCGGGATAGGCCTCGTGGATCGTCAGGATCTGCAGCATGTGGCGGTTGTATTCCTCGAGGAAACTCCGCACCTTCTCCTCCCCCCACGTCGCCGGCGGAGGTGATATCGCGTAGTAGCTCGCGCCCGCTGGATCGAGCGGCAGAGCTGGATCGAGGTAGGCCAGCGAGTTGCCCCGGCGGAAGGCGGGCATCTCGATGATCTGACAGCGGTCTGGTTCTGGAAGAGCGAGCAGATCCCGCGAGCGGATGAAGTCGCAGATCGCTGCCACCGTCTCCCGCGCATCGCGGACGAGCGTCGCAGGCTCGCCGTGATCGCGTCCCACCGCCGCGGTCACCTCAGCTACCAACTGTCGTCTTCCTGCGGCGTCGTCGGGGGGAATCGGCCTGCCGGGGAAACGCTCGGACCAGAGCTGCCTCGCCACCACGGTCATTTCCAGCTGCACCCGCTCAAACTCAGCCTCCGCCTCCTCAAGCAGTTCGTCGGCCGTGATCCCCATGTCGACGACCAACTCAAACTTTTTGGCAAATCGCTCGCGGCCGATCCGCCATTCGCCCGTGGCCCGCGGCTGCAGCTCCTCTTCCAGAAACGTCTGGTAGTCCTCCAGGAGCGGCACAACTTCCGCGGCGGCGGCTTTGAGTTCTGCCAACTGCTCCGTTTCGCCAACGAGCGTAAACAGGTCTTCGGTGTAGAAACTGATTGCTCCGCGGTTCTGGCCGATCGCCGTGGCGAGCACCGACGCCGGAGGCGTGGTGAGCGTGGCCTTCGCCTCGGCCACAATCCTCGGCAACTGCTTCATCCGCGCAATCGCATGAGCGACATTCGTCTCCTTGGGGAGCGTCGACTGAGCCACGAGCGAGTAGACGCTGTCGCTGAGATAGCCGCCGTAAACGCGAGGATCCTCCTCAAACAGATCAAAGGTCTCGGCCAACCAAATCGACCGGATGAGATCGTCACGGAAAATCTCGTAGTCGAGTGAGTCATCCGCCGAGAGCTCCCCGGTTGCCGCCGCGTTCCCAAACCTGCTCTCGAGCTCCGTGAGCGTGTCGCGGTCGTGCTTGAGCCACCGGGCACGCGCGGCTGCCGTCACGTCATCGAGTTGATCATCGAAGCGATGGTCACCCAGCAAGGTCGCGGAGAGCGGCCGCATCGCAAATGAGACGTCGAGGTAGCTCCTGTAGAAGGCCTGCAGTTCACTCTCGACACCGCCGTCATCCGCCCGACTCGCACTGGTGGTCATCATGAGCATCCCCAGGATTGCGGCGAGGAGCAGTCCCCTCATTCCCGACCTGACGGCGACCGACCTGACAGTGGCGACGTCGCCGCGGTGCTGACACAAAATCATGAGCATGGCAGACTCCCTGAGAACCTTCGACTCGTTCACTGCGGTGTGGGGAGGATACACTCGCGGCGTTTGCCACGCAGGACGCTCCCGATGAATACCCGCACATTCGCGACCGCACTGGTCTTTGCCGCCTCGCTCGCAGGCGGAGCACATGCCGCTCCCACGGTTGCCGGCTTCGAACGCTTTGGAAGGAGCGAGTCCGCCGACACCCTCCAGGCAGGTCTACTGCTGTTCGGTGAACTCGGCTGCACAGCGTGCCATGCCGTCGGCGAGAACCAGGCTGCACACCTTGCCTCGCCGCCGCCACCACGGCTGGGTGGCGAGGTCACTGCCGTCGGCCGCCGCCTGCAACCCGAATGGATCGCCGCCTATCTTGGCAATCCCCACGCTGCCAAGCCAGGCACCACGATGCCACACATGCTCGCCAACCTCGACGAGGCCGAGCGGCAGGCGACGGTTGAGACGCTCACGCATTTTCTCGCGGCGACGGGGGAGTTCGACACGTCTGGCGTGCCCGGTGGCGGCAACGCCCGAGCCGACGAAGGCCGCCGGCTCTACGACCGTGTAGGCTGCCAGGTTTGCCATGGACCTCTCACAGGCCCTCCCACCCTGAGTGATCAACGACCGCTTCAAGACATCGCTGTCCGCTGGTCAGCTGCCTCCCTCGACGCGTTCCTGGCCGATCCGTTGACAACCCATCCATCCGGCCGGATGCCGCATGTGCCCCTCTCCGATGAGCAACGCACGCATATCGTGGCCGCCCTGATGGGAGGGCTCGCTGGCGATGTCACCGTGCCGGACGTGGTGGCCTTTGAGGGCCGCAGCTGGAAGAAGCTCGTCGACTCGCTCCCTGACCTCGACTCACTCGGTGAGCCCGACGTCGTCGGCCCGGTACGTCGCTTCGACATCTTCGAATTTGCGGGGGGCAATGATGGGCTCGTGATTGTGCTGGATGGCTTCCTACATGTGCCTCGTGGTGGGCGGCACCGCTTCTTTCTTTCCAGCGACGACGGGAGTCGTGTGACGGTTGGCGACACGCTCGTGGTCGACTACGACGGTGTGCATCCCGCTGGCGAACGCACGGGGGAAGTCGATCTCCCGGCAGGTGTGCATCCGATTCGTGTGGAGTATTTCGAAGCCGCCGGTCAGGAGTCGCTCAACCTCGAGATCGCCGCTCCCGGCAGCCCACGCCAGAGCGGCTTGGCCCTGATCACGCCGAGCCCCGACGGCACCCCGCTCGCTGCGGCTCCGGTTGAGGATCCCGAGCAGTTCGTGGTCGACACGGATCTCGCACGGCAAGGAGCCGTGGCCTTTGAGACCCACGGCTGCTCAAGCTGCCACACCGACGGATCACCAGCCGCCAATCTCGCCACCAGCGGCGGTGTTGGCGACTGGCAGAAGCTTGAAGTCGCCTCACTCCAGCACCTCGACGCAGGTTGCCTCGAGGCCAACCCGAGTTCTGGCGTGCCCGACTACAGCCTTGATGAACGGCAGCGCACAGCGCTCGCTGCGGCCATCGGTTGGCTGAACTCAGACGCTGCCCTGACACCACCTGAACCTTCCGCACGGCTTGACCGGCTGCTGACTGCGTCCAACTGCCTCGCTTGCCACGTCCGTGACGGTCGCGGTGGAGTGCTCCCCGTTGGCGATCCGGTGGATGAGGATGGGGAACCCATTCTGCGTGATGCCACCCGCGACCCACTGTTCCGCTCATTCGTTGACGAACTCGGTGACGAAGGCCGCTTGCCCCCTACGCTCGATGGCGTGGGGGACAAGTGCCGACCGGAGTTTTTGCAGGAGGTGCTTCGCCAAGGAGGCCGTGACCGCCAACAGACGATGGCCACCCGCATGCCCGCCTGGGAAGGTGGTTTGGCTGGTGAGATCGCCACACTCCTTGCGGCCGACGCCCGCACCAAGGTCGCTCTGCCAGACCTCTCCGCGTTTGCCGAAGCCACCGTGCTCGAGCAGGGGCGTCACCTCTCCGGCTCGCGGACGCTCGGCTGCATCAAGTGCCACTCTTTCGGTGGCGAGAAGGGGCAGAGCCTGGGTGTGATTGACATGACACGCTTTCCACAGCGGCTGCGTCACGAATGGTTCCTGGCGTATGTGGAAGACCCACAGCGATTCCGTCCGGGCACCCGCATGCCGGCGAGTTGGCCGATGGGCGCGAGCTTCTATCCAGACATTCTCGATGGCTCTGCAGCAGGTCAGATCGAGTCCATCTGGAGGTACGTTGCCTCGGCCAATCCACGCCCACCGATTGGCGCGGGGTCCAACAGTATCGAACTCATCGCCGACGACAAGCCGGTCTTCTATCGCAACTTCATCGAAGGTGCGGGCCCCCGAGCAATCGGCGTGGGATTCCCTGAGCGAGCGAACATCGCCTGGGACGCCGAGCAGTTCCGACTGGCCCTCGCCTGGCGGAATGCGTTTATCGACGCCGGCCGCCACTGGACAGGGCGCGGATCCGGTTGGCAGCCTCCTCTTGGCGATGGCGTGATCACACCAGACACGGCGGCAGCCGTCGCGGTTCTCCCAGCGATCGATGCGGCGTGGCCCGCAAGCCCACCGCGTTCCCGCGGTGGCCGCTTCCTGGGCTACGAGGTTGATGACCAGGGCCGGCCCACGTTTACCTGGGTCTGCGATGGCCTGACGATCAAGGAAGCCGTGACCGCCAGCGAAACCGATGGACAGCCAAACCTCAGCAGAGCACTGAGCATCAGTGGTGCCCCCACCGGCCTCGTGATGTTTCGGGCCGCCCGAGGGTCCGAGATCGAGGAGGCTGCTGATGGCTGGTGGCGCGTCGACAACACCTGGCACGTCCGACTCTCCGGTGAAGGGCTCGCGCGTGCTGCTGTGATGACCGTGGAAGGAGCCGTCGAACTCCGCGCAGCCGTTCGCCACCGTAGTGACACACCGAGTCTGTTTCTTGAGGAGATCACATGGGACACACCCCAAGCCAACTGATGCGTTTCCAGCGTCTGGCCGCTTTGCTGCTCACGACAGCGTCCGTAGTCCTGGCAACCCAGGTGGTGTCTGCGGAGGAGGCGGTCCGCAACGAAGCCGACGCCTACGCCATTGAGACGCTCGCGATTCCAGACGAGGCGTACCTTGAGGTGGGTGCGCTCGCCTGGCTGCCCAACGACAGATTGGCCGTGGGAACCCGCCGCGGCGAAATCTGGTTCGTCGACCATCCCACCGATGAGGCGGCAACATGGACTCGCTTCGCCCACGGACTCCACGAGATCCTTGGACTCGCCTGGAAGGCAGACGAGGAAGCCGGGAAAGGGGGCGGCTGGCTGTACGCAACGCACCGGCCGGAGGTCAGCCGACTTGCCGACACCGATGGGGATGGACAGGCCGATCGCTTTGAGACGGTCGCTGACGGCTGGGGTATCTCCGGCGATTACCACGAATACGCCTTCGGATCGAAGTTTGATGCAAAGGGCGACATCTGGGTCGTGCTCTGCCTGACGGGAAGCTTCTCAAGTGAAGTGCCCTTCCGCGGCTGGGCTATGCGTGTCACCCCTGATGGAAAGACGGTGCCCGCGGTCTCTGGCATTCGCTCACCCGGTGGCATCGGCTTCGACAGCAAAGGCCGCCTGCTCTACACCGACAACCAGGGTCCGTGGAACGGCACGAGCATGCTCAAGCACCTCGTGGAGGGAGACTTCATGGGACACCCGGGCGGTTTCCGCTGGTACGACCTCGCCCCCCAACTTGAGAAGCCAGACGAACCCAAGAGTGGCACACGCTGGGCCACCGAAAGCAGGCGGATCGAGCAACTGCGTCCTCCGGTCGTGATGTTCCCACACGGGATCATGGGCAACAGTGCCGCCGGCATCGCCTGCGATGAGAGTGGTGGAACGTTTGGACCGTTCGCGGGACAGGTCTTTGTCAGCGATCAGTCACACTCGATCGTGATGCGATGTTTCTTAGAGGAGATCGATGGCGTCTTGCAGGGGGCGTGCTTCCGCTTTCGCGAAGGCTTCCAGAGTGGCTCTCTGGCACTGCAGTTCGCCCCCGATGGCTCGCTCTACGTGGGCGGCACAAACCGCGGCTGGGGCTCGCGCGGCGGTGGTGACTACGCCCTCGAGCGGCTGCATTGGACCGGCCGCATGCCCTTTGAAATCCTCGCCATGCGGGCTGTGCCTGGGGGCTTTGAACTTGAGTTCACCGAGCCGGCAGATCCGGCCACGCTCGCCGATCCCGCCAGCTATCGCATGAAGAGCTTCACGTACATCTACCAAGCCGACTACGGCAGCCCCGTCGTCGATGAGGAGGCGTGCGCGATCCTCTCTGCAACACCCAGCCCCGACGGCAAACGCGTGCGACTCGCAGTCGACAACCTCCGCGAATGCGTGATCCACGAACTTACGGCCGATGGGGTCCGCAGTGTGGGGGGGCAACCACTGCTGCACGCCACGGGGTGGTATACCCTCAACCGCATCCCCTGACTCCAACCGCTCCCCGAGCTTTCGCAGCCCCCGGGCGCCTCCTCTGGCCTATAATTACAGGATTCGCGCCACCGAGATCACACCATGCGCTCCCTCCTCCGAACCTGGCTGCTCGCGATCGCTGCGGCATGGCTGCTCCCTGCGGCAACGTGTGGTGAAGACAGCCAAGGAGGGGCCATCTACCGTCAGCACTGTCAGGAGTGTCATGGCGAAGGAGGTGTCGGCGGCGATGACCTCCCGCCACTGATTGGCGACCGATCCGTTTCGCAGCTTGCCGGCTACATCCACGACACGATGCCTGACGGCAACCCCGAGGCCGTGACGGGGGAAGCGGCTCGGGCCGTGGCCGCCTACATCCACGGGGCGTTCTACTCACCGATCGCGCGCGATCGTCTACGTCCTGCCCGCGAAGACCTCTCCAGGCTTACCGTTCGTCAGCACCGTGAGGTGCTCGCCGACTTGATTGGCAGCTTTGGCCGGGGCACGTGGAGTGAAACGAGCGACCGAGGACTCGAGGCGTCCTACTACAAGGGTCGCAACCAAGATCGTCGCAACCTGGTTTTTGAACGAACCGATCCCACGATTAACTTCGACTTCGGTCTCGAGGGGCCCGACCCTGACCAGTTTGAGCCGGGGCGATTTGCGATTCGCTGGGTGGGTTCGATCGTGCCTTTCGAAACAGGCGAGTACGAGTTCATTGTTCGCACCGCGCACTCCGCCAAGCTGACGGTGAACGGTGGGTGGGAGGATCCTCCACTGATCGATGCCTACGTGAAAAGTGGCAACGACACCGAATATAGAGGCAGAGTTTTCCTCCTTGGTGGCCGGGCCTATCCGCTCCGACTTGAGTTCTCCAAAGCCAACCAGGGCGTCGACAACAAAGACCGCGAGGTGCCCACCCATGCGTCGATCGAGCTCGCCTGGAAGCCACCGCATGGCGTCGAGGAAACGGTGCCTGAGCACGTGCTGCGGCCGCGGCAGACGGAGCCGGTGTATGTGGCCACCACGCCGTTTCCCCCTGACGACCGCAGCATTGGCTACGAGCGGGGCACGAGCATTTCCAAAGCCTGGTTTGACGCGGCAAGCAACGTGGCGATCGAGACGGCCAGCCACATTCTTAATCACATCGATCGGCTGGCTGGTGCCAAGCGCGACGATGCAGACCGTGCGGAGAAACTGCAGACGTTTGCGGCGACTTTCGCAGAGCGAGCCTTCCGCAGACCGCTGAGCGATGACCTCCGACAGCTCGTGGTGACCAGGGCTTTTGCCGAAGCGCCCGATCTCGACGCAGGCCTGATGCGTTCGCTCTACCTGATCCTCACATCGCCCCGATTCCTCTTCCGTTCCCTGCCAGAGGAAACACACCTCGGAGATGCGTATGACGTGGCATCGCGGCTCTCGTTTGGCTTGTGCGACTCGCTCCCAGACGAGACTCTTCGCAAAGTTGCTGCCGAGGGGCGCCTGGAGAGCGATGCCGAGATCGCCGAACAGGCCAAGCGACTTCTCCGCGATCCGCGTTGCCGATCGAAACTTCACGACTTCTTCGTGACCTGGCTCGGTGTCGATCAGCCGGCAGAACTTATTAAAGATCCAACGAACTTTCCCGACTTCACGCCGGCCGTCGCGGCTGCGTTACGGACCAGCCTGCACCTGCAGATCGACGAGGTGCTCAACAACGTCGCGGCAGTCCAGCCTGCCGACTATCGCACGCTCTTCCTCAGCGATGAGGTCTGGCTCAATCAGACCCTCGCCTCGTTCTATGGCGTCGAGGTCTCCCGGGCTACGGGCTACCACTCCGTGCGTCTGGATCAAGGAGAGCGGGCGGGCATGCTCACCCATCCGTATGTGTTGAGCCTGCTGGCTTACACGGACGACACCTCACCGATTCATCGCGGTGTGTTTCTTGTACGACGGATGCTTGGCAACGTTCTCAAGCCACCACCAGAGGCGGTCACTCCCCTCGCCGCAGACCTCCATCCTGACCTCACCACCCGTGAGCGGGTAATCCTGCAAACACAGCCTGTGAGTTGCCAGAGTTGCCACGCGATCATCAACCCGCTGGGGTTTTCTTTGGAGGCATTTGATGCGGTCGGGCGGTTCCGCCGCAACGAGCAAGCCGGCAGTGAGTTGCGTCAGATCGATGCGAGCGGTTCCTACCTGCCGCGCGAGGGTGAGGCCGCCACCTTCAGCGGCAGCCGTGAGTTGGCAACCTTTCTCGCCGAAAGCCCTGATGCCACCGAGGCCTTCGTGCAGGACCTGTTCCACGCCATCGCCAAACAGCCGCTGCGTGCCTGGGGCTCGGCCACGCTTCCCACCCTGCAAAGCGGTTTCTCCCAGAACGGCTTCGACATCAGCCAGCTTCTGGTCGATACTATGCTGGTAGTTTCCCGGCCTCCGAGCAAATCGCTTGGCCAGGTTGCCGCGTTCTCTGGAGAAGAACCATGATCTCGCGACGTCGCATGCTCACCCAACTGGGGGTCAGTTCGGCTGTCCTCCCGTTCCTGAGCAACCTCCCCTGCTTGGCTTCGTCGAGCCCGGTTCCAAAGAAGCGGCTGGTAGTCATCTTTACGCCAGACGGCGTCGTGAAGAAGAACTTCTGGCCGGCAGAGCCAGGTCCTTTTGGAGACGCTCCTCTGCCAGCCATTCTCGAGCCACTCTCACCGTTTCGTCAGCAGCTGCTCACCGTCGAAGGTGTGCACAACCGCATCGCGGGCGACGGCGACGGCCACATGCGGGGGATCGGTTGCCTGCTGACGGGGATCGAACTGTTTCCCGGCAACATCCAGGGAGGCAGTGATACCCCTGCCGGCTGGGCGAGTGGTCTCTCGATCGATCAGGAGATCCGCAACTTTTTCCAGAACGATCCTGCCACAGCCACCCGTTTTGGCTCCCTCGAGTTTGGCGTGCTTGTGCCCGATCGCGCTGACACCTGGACGCGGATGGTCTATGCCGGCCCCAACAAACCGATCGCCCCTATCGACGATCCCTACCAGATGTACGCCCGGCTCTATGGCCAGGTGAAAGACCGCGAGAACATGCAAAGCGTGCTTGACGAACTCGGGGAAGATCTCGCCAGCCTCGCCGCCCAACTGCCGGCAGAAGATCGCCGCATCCTGGAGGAACACACGCAACTCGTACGTGACTTTGAGAAGGAGCTGGCCGCGCCGCGCGAAACGATTCGCCATGAAGTTCCTGTGCTCGAGCAGGACGTGCTTGATGAAAACGACGAGATGCCGCGGATCAGCCGGATGCAGATCGAACTGCTTGTGGCCAGCCTGGCCGCCGACTTCACCCGCGTCGCCACGCTGCAATACACCAACTCCGTCGGCCAGCCCCGCTTCCGCTGGCTGGGCATCGATGAGGGCCAGCACGATCTCTCGCACGAGCCCAACAGCAACGACGATGCGCAAGAAAAACTCACAAAAATCAACACCTGGTATGCGGGCGAGATTGCGTACCTGGCACAGCGGCTGGCCAACACACCTGAGCCCGGCGGCACTGGGTCGATGCTCGACAACACCACCCTCCTCTGGACCAACGAACTTGGTGAAGGCAACTCCCACACCCACAACAACATCCCCTGGGTGTTCATTGGTGGTGGCCTCGGCTTCGAGACCGGTCGAGCGGTACGGTGCGAGGGCGTGAACCACAATCGGCTCCTGCTCTCGATCGCACACGCGATGGGGCACACGAGCCTCGAGCGGTTCGGCAACCCCGACTACTGTGGCGAAGGCCCACTGACGGGTTTGGTCTAGCCGTTGGCAGACGGGTGCTCGTTCGACACGTTCCGCCCAGTGTTGGCTCCTCTCGATCACAGGCTGCCACGCCATGTCGCCCTTGGCTCGCCGAAGCGTGTGGATCGTGGCCGCGTGCGTCGCTGCCGGCCTGGTTGCCATCACGGCCACAGCCCCTTCAGCAAGTGTTGTGGTGGGGCGATCGATGCTGCCTGGACTCGCGGATGGAGATGGGATCTCCATCGGCGGCTGGCGTCTACGGTGGCGACCGGCACAGCGGCACGAGCGGTGGCTGGTTCAGATGCCTGATGGCACGCCGCTCGTCAAACGTATCGCGGGCCTCCCCGGAGAGCAGCTCGCGCTGGTCAGTGGCGCGCTCATGATCAACGGCGAACTGGTCCTGCCTTCGCCCGAGCAACTTCGCGAGACCGCCTCGCGGGTCGGGGGTGGATTCTGGAAAGCCCGTCACTTTAACGGCGTGACCTGGATGGAATACCAGCACCTCGTGGAGGATCCCACGAAGGACGTGCACGATCCGAAACGACTCGTGCCCGGCCCGATTTATGACAGCCTTGATGAAGACGCGGAGGAACGACGTCTCCTGCACCCCGTATCCCAGGTCGGGATCGCGGCGATTGTCGAGGTGGCAACGGGCTCAGCACCCACGGATGTGTTCGTGCGCGTGGGACCTCAGGCCGCGGCCGTTCACCTCCGTGTGCCCGGGCGTTACCAGCTCCTTGCCGCTCGCATCGCCGGTCGATTCGTTGTGTCGGCGTTTCCCATCGACGACAGCCGTCGACCACGGCCGCTCTTTCCAACGTCACCGCTGCAGTGGCCAGCACCCGCAGCCTGGTCTCTCGTGACCGACGCGGACCCGCTCACCATGACGAAGCGGGCCCCGCTGCTCGCGGTGGGCACACTGGATGCCGATCCTCACGATGCTGCCGCCACGCGGATTCAAGAGGTCCTCATCTGGAGACCGGCCCATCTCCTCCCCGCCCCTGATGGCACGCACCGTTGGACGATTCCCCCTGGCCACGTATTTCTTCTCGGCGACCATCCAGCCGCTAGCCGTGACTCCCGCACCTTCGGGCCAGTCGCGACATCGACGCTTGTCGCTCCCATCACACGGCGGCCGGCACGGCCGTGACGCGATCGCCCGCAAAGGGCGCAAAAAAACTGCCGCCCCCGGAATGCTCCGGAGGCGGCAGCGGTAGGGCTCGTCTTCAACGAATCGCCTTGGCTCGCAAGACGATCGACGAAACGTGCGGGGCTGCGTCAACGGCAAGCCCGTCGACCCGCCGCTATCGGCGCAGCCCCTCCGTACAGTGGTCTTGTTTCACTGAATCACCTCCTTTACTGCGAGTAACCCCAGCCGTCACAGTCACTGCACTGACTGCCGCCAGGCCTTTTTCTCCCCGGCCGTCACCGGAGAACGCTCGAAGGTTCGCCGAGACAAGAATGCCTCGGATCCTTCCCTCGCATTGTAGGCGCGCTCCCTGGAACTGGTCACGGCTGGTGTTCAGCCGGAACAACGGCGATCCCTACGCTGGCGGAGCGGGCTGAAAACTCCGGGGCATATCGGCTGCGAATACTGGCAAAGCCAGAGGATGCAGCCCCCGCGTGGGCCACCCGCAGTGAGTATTCCAGCACGTGCGTGCCCCGCGGCATCCGCTCAAAAAAGAACTGCGTGCTCGCGTCGCGGACGCTGAGGTACCAGCCCACACCATCCCCATACCGCCAACCCGACAGCACCTCCACCGGCTCCGTCAGGCTGGGACGGTGGTCGGCGAGTTCGAGAAACTCGTAGTCACGGTCACTGGTCACCACAAGCCGCACCACGAGCTCATCGCCAACACTCAGCGGTGTCTGCTCGTCGATCGGCTCAAGAACCGCACCCGCCTTCGTCGTCCGCTTCACAAAGAGTTCTTTGCGAACAGCCAGTTGATCGAGACCGGCGGCCTCGACCCGATCGATGTCGTCGAGATACTGCCAGTGCACTCCCGCCCAGGCAAAGCCGGAGCCTTGCTGTGCGCCCGATCTGCTGAGGCGAATGGTGGCATCGTCGGACCGAATCTCACCCCGCACGAGCCTTGTTTCAAAAAAGCCTGTGCCAGCTTCCACCGCATCGGGCACCACAGCCTCACCACCGATCTCCACCTGCACGTCAGACGCCATCCCAAGCAGATCGTCACCTCGACCGAGCAGCGCAGCAATCGCATGGGCAGTGGCAGGCGCCCCAGGCCAGCGGCTGGTCCGCTTTTGCGAGAGCAGCCAAGCCTTCATCGCCTCCACGCTCGCCGCATCCCCGGCCACTTCATCAAACGCCTCGATCAACTGCGCTTGGGTTTCAATCGGGGCCCCCTGCCAACTCCACC
>JBMTLP010000011.1:0-20143 GCA_049433245.1 Pirellulales bacterium | reverse complement strand
CAACAGAAGCATTGTCTGGAGTTGTGGCAGGTTTTATCAGCATTTCGGGGAGCCGTTGGTGGCGACACCGGCGGACTTCGGGGCGCGGAGCGAGCCGCCGACGCACCCCGATCTGCTCGACTGGCTGGCGGCGGAGTTCATGGAGCACGGTTGGAGCCTCAAGCATCTCCACCGCGTGATCATGCGGTCAGCAGCATGGCGGCAGCTGCGAGACGGCGCGGCCAGCCCGGGCATACCTGCCACGCTCGTGCGGCTCGAAGCAGAAGCGATTCGCGACCGTATGCTCGCCGTCACGGGCAGCCTTGATGCAACCCTCTACGGCGCGGCCCTGCCTGTGAAGGAGGACGACACCGGGCAGACGGTCGTGGATGGCTCCCAAACACGCCGCAGCCTGTACATCCAGCAGCGACGAAGCCAGCCCGTCGCCATGCTCCAGGCGTTTGATGCCCCCGTGATGGAAACCAACTGCGAAGCACGGCCCATCTCCACCGTGGCCACCCAGTCGTTGATCCTGCTCAATGGCAGTTTCATTCTGGAGCAGGCCGCTCGCCTGGCAGACCGGGCGAGAGACCTGTCGGCCGCGATCAACACCGCCGCCGTGCCGGGAATTGATGCCTTTGCCGCGACGCGTGGCCCCCACGACCTCCAGCCAGCCTGGGTCATCGCCGCCTGGCGCCTGGCCTATGCCCGCGACCCAACGCCCCAGGAACTCGCTGCCCTTGCGACCTTCGTCGCCAGTCAGGTGCCCACGCTTGAGGCCGACCCCACGAAACGACTTGAGGCTCGCCCGCCTCGCGAACAGGCGCTGATCAACCTCTGTCAGGTACTCCTGAGTTCCAACGAATTTCTCTCTATCGAGTGACATGAACGACGTCCCCTTCGACGGCATCCGCCACAATCGCCGCGCGTTTTTACGTGAAGGCTCGCTCGGTCTCGGCACGCTGGCTCTCGCCTGGCTGCTTGAGCAAGAGCAGGCCACCGCGTCACCGGCGAAGTTGCCGATCGCTCCGCCGCGGGTCGACCTCCTGCCTCGAACGCCACACCACGAGCCTCGTGCCAAGGCGATGATCTCGCTGTTCATGCACGGCGGCCCGTCTCACATGGATCTCACCGATCCCAAGCCGGAGCTCACACGGCTCAGCGGTACGGAGTATCCGGGCGACATCGCCTACAGTTTCGTGAACGAAGCGAGCAAGAAGCTGCTCGGCAGCCGCTGGAGTTTCGCGCCGCACGGCGAGTGCGGCACCGAAGTTTCCGAGCTTCTGCCCGGCCTCGCAGAGAACGTCGATGACGTGTGCTTACTCCGTGGGATGCACACAGGCGCAAACGGTCACGAAGTGTCGATTCGCTACTTTCACGGTGGCATCCCGGGCGTGCTCGGACGGCCGCATCTGGCCTCATGGTTGCTCTACGGCCTCGGCAGCGAGACGCAAGACCTGCCGGCCTACATGGTGCTCACCGACCCTGGCGGCCTCCCGGTCGACGGGGTCACCAACTGGTCGAGTGGGTTTATGCCGCCGAGCTACCAGGGCACGGTGATTCGCCCGACCGAGCCTCGCATCATCAATCTCGACCCGCCGCCCCACCTCGCAGGTGCGCCACAGCGGCAAAACCTCGACCTGCTCGCTGCGCTCAATCAGCTTCACGCGGCGAGGTTTCCTGGCCAGCCTGACTTGAGTTCGCGGATCGCCAGCTACGAGTTGGCCGCCCGGATGCAAACGGCGTCCCGAGACGCCCTCGCCATTTCGCAGGAGACCAAGGCTACCCACGCGATGTATGGCATCGACGAGGAGCCCACGCGGGAGTATGGCACCCGCTGCCTGATTGCCCGTCGGCTCGTCGAGCGGGGCGTGCGTTTCGTGCAACTCTTCCTAGCTGGCCAACCCTGGGACAACCACGCGAGCCTGCCGTCCGCTCTCCCGGCGATCTGCAAGCGGACCGACAAGCCGGCCGCCGCGCTCGTCAAAGACCTCAAGCAGCGTGGCATGCTCGACGAAACGATCGTGCACTGGGGCGGAGAAATCGGGCGACTGCCGGTCACGCAGAACCAAGGTGGCCCCGAGAAAGACGGCCGCGATCACAATGGGCAAGGGTTTAGTATCTGGCTGGCTGGGGGAGGCATCCGAGGCGGAATGGTGCATGGCGCGACCGATGAGTTCGGCCACCGTGCCGTGGAAGGAATCGTCACGCCCAACGACTACCAAGCAACGCTGCTGCACCTCTTTGGCCTCGACGTCAACCGCCTGATCTTTCCCCACGCCGGTCGCGCTGAGGTCGCTACAGCAGGCCGCACTGCCAACGTGGTCCGTGAAATCCTCGCGTGACGGTCACACCTTGGCCGCCATCGCCTGGAGCGTGTCTTCACCAAACAGGAACGGCACGCCGTAGTGTTTCGTGAGTTCTTCCAGCCGACTCGCCAAATTGACCACGTCGCCGATGACCGTGCCTTCCAGCCGCTCGTTCTCGCCGATCACGCCGAGCATGGCCGTGCCCGTATTGACCCCGATCCCAATGCGGATCGCTTCTTCACCCTGTCGCACGCGTTCCGCATTGATCTCGGCAACCGTCCGCTGCATATCAACGCCACTGCCGAGCGCGGCTGCCGGACAGGTAAACAGCGCGATGATGGAGTCACCCATGTATTTGTCGATGAACCCTCCGTGCCTTCGCACGACTGGCCCGAGCCGCCGCAGATACGCATTGATAAAAGCAAAGGTGGCCTCGGCAGCCGACTCCTCGTTGAGCTGGGCAACGGCGGCCACGATTCTTTTGACCACATCGTCCTACAGCCGCTTATCTTTTTCACGGGCAAGCGCTTGGTAGCTCACGCGATCATGAAACACCACATCGTGGTACGGGTTCATGTAGGCCGTGTCATAGGCTCCTGCCGCCACGCGTCAGCCGGCAGTCTCGGCGAGCCACTGCCGCCAGCCCTCGATGTAGTCGGCGAGCACCTGTTCCGCATCACCGGGTGAGATCGTGTCGGTGTCGTACCGAAACGTGACCGTCATGCGGCCTGCGTATTCAAAGATGCCGACTCCCCAGTGCGTCTTTGGACGCAGCGGGGGCGTGCGAACCTGGAGGTCGTAGCAACGAGCCCCGGCCAGCCAGAAGAAACCATCCGCGTCGACTGGCAGCCGCTTCCGCAAGCGGCGTGAGGGATCACTGAGATTCGTGAGCACCGCCGTGGCAAAACAGAAGCGTCCACCAAGCACCCATCGCATCAGCCGAGGCCGACTCACCAGCGTGGTGAGTTTGGCCAGAAAGTTCACTCCAAACCGGGTTTGTAGCTTTTCCTGCAACTCCGCCTGAACGCCCGGCAGCACGGTGTGCCAGTTGCCACAGCCTCGCAGCCGTCGATTGAGAAACAGGTACGTGTAGCGGTTGGCCGCCGGCATCCGCTCGTCCTCGCGGCCACGAAGGTCGCACGGCACGGTGATCCGCACCCATGACCGCGAACGCAGCCCATGACGCTGCTGCCACCGGCTGATCACCGAGAACAGGATCGCCACGGCCACATCATTGAGGCTGGCGCCACTTCGCCGCTGAGGATCTTGCAGCTGCGCGACCTCCTCCGATGAGAACGTGTACGAACACATGCCCACCTTCACGCCATCGTGCTGCGGCTGCGTGGGCTCAGCCCGTACGGCCTTCGCGATCGCGGTCGGCTTTGGCGGGTGGAAGAAAAACTCAACGAACTGCTGCACCTTCCACGCCCACGTTTGGGCTCGGCCCACCGCCTCTGGATACAGCCCTCTACGGTTAAGATGGTTGACGTCGATCGGGAAGAAAGGGGAGGTCTCCCTGCTCTCCCCGCGAAGGAACGCGTAGGCGAGCACCATGTCCTGAATGAACATCCGCGCTCCCTGCCCATCGCAGCACGCATGATGGAACAGCAGGTTGATGTCCCAGCCACACGACGTTTGCTGCATCCAGCCGTGGAGGCCGCCCGAGGTGGTGAGATCGATCGCGTGGAAACCGGGAGCGTCGTCTTGCTCCAGCGTGTGCACCGTCATCTCGCGCCAACCGGTCGCACGCGCCACCCAATCCGCCGCCCTTCCTCTGCTGCGAATGGTGGAGCGGAGAAGGGGATGCCTGCCCAACGCAAAACGAAACGCTTCGCGCATGGTGTCGGCATCGATGGGGCCGTCGAAGCAGAGGGCGACCTGAAACACGAGCGGAGCATGCGGCCGGTCGTCGCACCACATGAACCGCTCGAAGGGAGTGAGCGGCCAGGTGCGATCGCTCATCGACCACGGTGCGTGGGCCTGCAGCAGTTCATCAACCCGGTTCATCAAACGCGACCTCATGGGGCCATCGTCTGGTCACGCTCTCCGCCGATCGTCACCTCAACCCCTGCCTTGGTATACCACAGTCGCTGCCATCCACTTTTCGATTCACTTGGGCTCAGCTGCTTCACGGAGCATCAGGCCATCGAGCCAGAGCGACAGGGGCGGCGCTCCCCATGAATCGACCGCGATGCTGATGGCTTGCAGACGCTGGGGCAACGCTCCCGATCGCTGCCAAAGGCCCGGGGCGACCGTATCGATTGCGCAAAGTGGAACACGCATCAGTCTCCAGTCGTCAGCCTTCTCGCCGACCGCACGCTCGCGCATCAGGTCATGCCCCTCCGCCGGTTCAAGGTGGCAGACGGTTCCGTCGCTGCCGTGGAGTGTGATGAATGGGCCGCCTTGCCATCCGGTGGTATCCGCGTTGATCGCCTTGATCCAGAACGACAGCACGTGCTGCTCGCCCACGGGTAGATCGAGATCACCGTCCGCGGGGTACCGCATCGCCGCTCGAAACCCGGCATAGGGATTGATTGTGATGGCGATCGATTGCTCGCCAACCACATGTGGGCCCGCCACGTCGCTGAAGCGTGCCCGCGAGAACTGGGCCGGGCTCTGCGTTCGCTCGTGGAAGTCGATCAACCGCCAGGCTGAGGCCTGACCCTCCGTGCCGATTTCACGGCCCCGCTCAGTGACAAACACCGTCGCGGCCAGCGGCTCAAGGAGCCCCGCGATGACCACGTTTGCTGCCACGGTCGCAACACCCGCGTTCTGGAATCGACGTCGGATCTCGGCAGCCTCCACGACGTGGCCCTCACCTGCATCCCACTCAATGTGCAGGGGTTGCTCACCGGCCACGTCCGCGACACCAAATGCCGCCTCCTGCCCAACGATCAAGCTTCCGGGGCCGCTCAGTCTGACCCGCGGCAACCGCGCGTCCGTGTTGACCGGCACAAGACGCCCCTGCCCTGCCTCTGCGGCTTCCTCCAGACGAGTCACCTCGCCATCCGTCACCAGGTTCCCCGAAACGTTGCCGTCCCACACGTTGCCATCCAGCACAATCCAGTCGACATGCTTGGCGTAGATTCCTTGCCGATTGCCCACCAGCGTGTTGCCCTGCAGCACCCAGTGGTAGGCCTTCCACGCCGGGCCCCCTTCGGCCAGGTCGCCAACGAGCGCGATGCCCGCCCCCTGATTGCCTTCGCATCGATTTCCGCGAGCGAGAATGTGGCTGGAGGTTCCAAACATAAACACGATCCCCGCGTGCCCACCGTCGGGGAGATGAGGGGAGTTGTGATGGCCGCTGGGTAAGCCATTCCAGGACGCCTCATTGCCGATCAGCCTGGTTCGATCTGAACCTCCAAGCCAGAAACCGTAGCTGCAGTGATTCGCCTTGTTACCCACGAAAGTGTTGCCCGGAGCCCAGCACTCAAACCCGTTGTTGTTGGCGTAGGAACAGTCGTTGCCTTCAAACAGGTTGCCGGTGCTGTTCCAGCCGTTGAGCACGCGCACGAAGATGCCATCGCCCCCATGGGTGCAGGTGTTGTCGATGAACTGGTTGTCGTTGGAACCACTCTCGACCAACACACTCGTGGAATCCCGGGCATGCACCTCGCCCGGATCCATCCGAATCCCATGCGTCATCTGGTTGCGATGCACCCGGTTGCGGCAACTCGTCCAGAGCTTCAAGCAGGTGTTGGAGGTGTGGGAAAAGTCGTTGGCCTCAAGCAGGTTGTCTTCACACTCCACGATCACACATCCATCCCAGACACGGTTGGCCCGATTGCCCCGAAGCGTTGACGAACGCACCCGCTCCAGCAGCATCCCGCCGCGTCGGCCGTTCTCTCCCCAGCCAAACGCCGGATCGTGGAAGTTGTCGGAAAAATCGCAGTTCTCGATCTGCCAACCTGTGGCATCGCGAACCACGAGCCCAGTTTCCCAACCGTGCGCTCGCACGTTTTTGAGCGTCACGTTGTCGACGCCTTCGCCAAGAACGGCGATCCCCTCAAACTCAGCTGGCGTGCTCGCGTCGGCAGCGGAGCCCCGCAGGATCGCCCCACGGCCATCGATCACCACCCCGGACGCCTTCACCACGATTGCTCCATAAGTGACCGATGGATCGAGCGTGATGTCGCCCGTCACCTCCAGGGGCTCCCTCCGCGCCGTCGTCTGGCGGACTTCAGCTGCCGCCGCAAGCGCCGGATCATCGAGATCAATGCGGTAGAGCACCTGGTTGTAGTCGTAGCGAGGCGTTGGCTGCTGATGATCCGCGAAGGTGTGGCTGTACGTTCCCTCAAACAGCAGCACTCCCGCCTCCGCCGTGAGTTCGGTGTGAATCATCGGGTTGTAAAAGGAATAGTTGTCGTGGCTGAGCACCTTCACGGCCGCCCCCCAGGGCCCCAGCGGGCTTGCTGCCTCCGCATACCAGATCTCACCAAACGCAGATGGCTTCCCAAACGACTCGGTAAAAATCGCAACCCACCGTTCTTGCCCTCCCGCGCTCGGCAGCCGCGCGACTGAGCCCCGATGCGGTTTCACAGGCTTGCCACCATCCGCCGCCACCGGTGCCGCTGGTGGGCCAAGAGACTCCCAGCCTTGCGGGTCGGCCCACGCGGCGAACTCCGCCCGGCACCGCAAGACAGGAAAGGGATCGCCGTAGAGCAACCAGTCGTGACCTTCGGCATCGCGCCAGGTGGTGACATGCCCTTCAGGCAGAGGCGGACGCGGCTGGCCGCTCGTTTTTTCCCAGACCACGCGATGACGATCAAACTCCCCTGTGGCATCGTTCCACACGCACAGCCCCGACTCGTAGGGCTCCATCTGACCAGCAATCTTGGTGTACACCGCTCCGAGGTGTTCATTGCCGTCTGGATCGTGAAACGCCGTAAGGCCGCTGATCCAGGTGGGGCCAGGGCCGGGCATGCGACACACACCACGCACGCGTCCAGGCCCGCTTGGGGTCGCCGGCTCCCGAACATGCTCAAGCGTCAATGCCAGCGGTGGGATGCAGACCTCAAGCGGTCTCACGGGCGTGGTGGCAGCGAGCGTGTCGAACACGCCCAGCGGATACCAGGGCACACTCGTATCACCCCAGGCCCAAAACAGCTTCCCACGGTACGCTGCCGTCTGCACGCTGTCGCAACCGAACACACCCGGAGACTCACGCCAGCCCGGGGCCGTTCCCGCCCGCTCACTCTCGGCAAAAAGGCCGGCCCCTGTCAGCCGCCCCAACCGCTTTGCAATGGACGTACGCTGCAGTTTGACTTCATGTCGCGATCCGGCGGTGAGCGAAAGGCGAACACCGCGACTGCCAAATCCGTCGGCCGGCACCTCATATCCATGCCCGTGCACGTCGAACCACACGTCCTGACCGAGCACATCAGGCGTGTCGATCGCGATGACTCCTGCATTGTCGGACACAAATCGCTGGTGGTTGGTGGTTCGCAGCTCCACCAGCGGCACAGGCCAGCCGTTTTCGGCATCCACCAGATCGATGCGACAGATCTCGCTCCCGCAGCAGAACCCAACTGGGGCAAGCCACATGAGCAACCACAGCATCCGCAGCCGCAACCGATGTCGGCCTTGCCTTAACGCAGCCCGCGTCGTGCCCGGTCCGTCAGGCGTGATCTCGTCGTCAGCCACAAGCCTCTCCCCCAAGACACAGTTTGCCACCCGCCCTCCAGCTATCGCGTAAACGCCTAGCGTCGCTGCCGTTTGAAACGAATCAGGCAGCCCACAGGCGGGGTTTCCGCAACAGCAATCTCACGTCCAGCCAGGGCAGCTTGAATCGCGTCATCGAGATACGTCTCGGCGACTTTGGTGGCATCGGTATTGTCGTCGATCGCCCCCATGTAGAGGATCTCCCGCTTCGCATTGAGCAAGAAGGCCTCCGGCGTGCGTAAGGCGCCGAAGGTTTTAGGCACCTCTTGCGATGCATCAAACAGATAGGGAAATGAAAAGCTCTTGCTCTCCGCTCGCTTCTTCATCGCAGGAAGCGAGTCTTCTGGAATCGCGTTGGCATTGATGGCCACCACAGCAACTCGGCTCTCGTCACCGGCATAGGCCATGGCAAGCGAGTTGATGCGATCCTCGTAATCGACGGCATACGGGCAGCTGTTGCAGGTAAAAACCACGACCACAAGGTCACGACTGGCCAGTTCTTCCCAACTGTGCTGAGCCCCGTCTGTTCCAGGCAGGCTGTTCCACCCCGGCACAACATCACCAACCGAACGATCCGGATTGAACTCGCCACCACGGAGCGAGGGTGCGGCCGCTAACGCGAGCACCGCTGCGGCGATGCCCACACTCCTAAAAGGTTGCCGACGGTCATCGAGCAAACGCCACCACTTTGAAATCGTGCGTATCATCGCTTAGGGCTCCCTGGCTTTCTCAACAGACGCCGCAAGAGTCTACCAATCACAAGCCTGTCTCGACTCGCGCGGGGGCACCTCCAACCTTGTATGCTCTGACTGTGCTTGTCTTTCAGAACCCCTCGCTGCGGAGCCCTTCCGATGCCTGCTTCTTTTCTGTCAGTGCGTTCGTCGACGTCGCCACGGATACCGCGTTTTGCGCCGCGTCATATCGCCGTCGCCATCCTGCTGGCGTGTGCGGGCCTGATTGGCCTGGGCCCGGTGGCACTGGCTGAAAACGACGCGATCACCCACTCATTCCTCGGGGTCGGGAAGGCAAACGAGGTCGTGATCATCGGTGAAGACAACTCGCAGCTGTGGCACTACCCCGTGCCCGCGAGCGATGGATGGGTGCTCGAGAATGGGAATGTGCTGCTCGCGGTCTACCCCACCGCAGACGAGCCCGGCGGAGCGGTGATCGAGGTCGATCGCAACACCAACCACGTGGTGTTTCGCTACCAAGGCCAGCAGTCGGAGATCAGCACGGCGATCAAGCAAAGCGACGGCTCGTACGTGATCGCGGAACTCGGCCCTCAGCCACGGGCCCTCGTTGTCACCGCCGAAGGTGTCGTCCGCAGGACCACGCCTCTTGCCTGCCAAAGAGACAACGCCCACATGCAAACCCGCATGCTTCGCCTGCTCCCGAACGGCAACTACCTCGCACCACACCTCCTCGACTTCGCCGTCAAGGAATACAACCCGGCCACCGGCGACGTGCTTCGGGTGTTTCCCACCGATGACCGCGGCCGCGACAAGCGCGACTGGCCCTTCACCGCGATCCGTCTCGAGAACGGCCACACACTCATCGGCTGCACGAATGGCAACCGGGTGATTGAGGTCGACGCGTCAGGCACGATTCAGTGGAGTGTGTCCAACGACGACCTCGGCGAGCCACTCCTCGATGACGCTTGTGGTGTGCAGCGGTTGCCCAACGGCAACACCGTGATCACGAGTTACCACGCCACCGGCGATCGCGTGAAACTCTGCGAAGTCACCCGTGATAAGAAGGTCGTGTGGCGCTACAGTGGCATGAACGCTGGCTTTCACCACTTCCAAATTCTGACCACCAACGGCGAGCCCGTGCGGCCAAACACCTGGAAGTAATGCCCACGAACGGAGGCCGGCCAATGGGCTGTCCGTAAAGGTTCCCGAGCTCCTGAGCAACGCGAACGCAGCCGTGACTGGGTGTCAGCCGCAGCCAAAATAGCGGTTGAGAAAAGCCTTTCGATCGCCCTCGTGTTTGGCGTATTCCACCATGTCGTAGAGCCGCAGCTGGTCGGCCTCGAGTTTCTCAAGCAATCGGTCTGCGTCGCGGAGGACTGCCGGCACCTCGCTGGTGAGCGTGTAGTGACCGCGAGGAAGCTCGTGTTGCTCGGCCTGCAACACCCCATGCCGCTCCAGCATCGCCAGGGCCGTGTCGAGCCGGCCGTCGTGGCCGCGGCGAGGGTCGTGGAGTTTGTCCCGTAGCCAGTCCAAACCAAAAGCCCGGATCGACTCACTGTCGTGGGCGAGATGGTGATACACCCGCTCGTAGTAGTCGGCGTCGGGGTTGGTCCAACGGATGAAATCCATCTGTGTAAGCAGATCTCGCTCGTCGTAGAGCAGCGTGCAGAGGGCGGGCTGGCCGTCGCGGCCGCTGCGGCCGATTTCTTGGTAGTACGACTCGACAGAGCCCGGGATCTCGGCGTGGGTGATTGTGCGAATGTCGGCCTTGTCGATTCCCATTCCAAAGGCGTTGGTGGCCAGCACGAGCTGGTCTGCGTGGCTGCCACGCCGCATGAAGGCATCCTGCACCTGCCGCCGACAGCGGGCGTCGAGTTTGCCGTGGTAGCAGAGGTGCTCGACGCCGCGGGCAGCGAGCAGGTCGCTGAACCGCTCGAGCGTCTTGATCAGCGTGAAGTAGACGATGCCCGAGCCAGGCAGCCTCGCCGCAGTGTAAAGAATCGCATCGAGCTTCTCCTCATCGCTCCAGACGGGTTGCACCTTCAGCGATAGGTTGGGCCGGTCGATGCCCCGGTTGAACAGCCGGGCGCGATGGACGCCCACCGCTAAGCCGAGCTGCTGGAGGATGTCTTCTTGGACGGCGGGGGTGGCGGTGGCTGTCAGCGCGATCGTGGTCGGGCTGCCGAGCCACTGCCGCCACTCGCCCACCCGTGAGTAGTCGGGGCGAAAGTCGTGTCCCCACGTGCTCATGCAGTGGGCCTCGTCGACCGCGAGCAGACTGATGCCCACCCGCGATCGAGCTGCCTCGACGGCTTCGCGAAAGGCTTCCTTACGAAACCGCTCAGGTGTCACGTAGAGCAGCTTGACTGAGCCTGCAGCGACCTCCCGAGAGCGTGCCTCGCGAGCCTGCCGGTCAAGCGATGAGTTGATAAACGTGGCTGCCACCCCGCGGCTCCGCAGGGCGTCGACCTGATCCTTCATGAGCGCGATCAGCGGCGAGAGCACGATCGTCATGCCCGGCAAAGCCAAGGCCGGCACCTGATAGCAGATCGACTTGCCTGATCCTGTCGGGCTGAGCACGACCGCGTGGCCGCCGGAGAGTAGGTGCTCAACGACATCGGACTGCAGACCCTGAAAGTCCGCGTGGCCGAAGACGTTGTTGAGAATCGCGCGAGGGTCAGAAGGCATCACGCGATGGAGTGTAGCAGCCGTGTGAGTGGGACGAGCACTTGGGCCAGATCAGGCCTGCGGAGAGGTCTGCCAACAGCTCCTGGGGGATCGGCTGCGTGGAGGCCCGCCCAGGATAGTTGCCAAACTCGGCACCGGCCTCCGATGCCTTGCAGCTTGAGTGGCAGAAAACATCAGTCCTTTTCTTGGCCTTGCTTTCGCCCGGGTTGCTTTTGTTGCCCTTGCTGCCGTCCTCGCGGCTGTCCGTCCTGGCCTTGCTGCCGCCCTCGAGGTTGCTTGGCGGAAGGATCGTACGCGGGATTGGACTGGTCCGGGATGGCTGCCCCCGTGGAGGCCTGCCAGTTGCGGAGGATGCGAGCAAGTGCAGCGGTCGTGTCGGGCTGGGCCTTGGCCAGGTCCTCTGACTCGCTGGGATCGTCGCGCAGGTTGTAGAGTTCCACGCGTCCCCCGTCCTCGAAGTACTCAATCAGTTTAAAGTCGCCCTGCCGCATCGCACTCGACGGCGTTGACTTGCCGATGTAGCAGGGGAAGTGCCAGAACAGCGGCCGCTGCGGCAGGCGAGCCGAGCCGTCTCGCAGCAGCGGGACGAGGCTTAGCCCGTCGAGGGGCTGTGGAGAAACGAGGCCCGCCAGTTCCACCAGCGTTGGATAAAAATCGATGCTTGCCACAGGTTCGGCAGTTGTCTGAGCGGGCTTGATCGTGCCAGGCCACCACATCGCAAGTGGCACGCGAATGCCGCCCTCCAAGAGCTGACCCTTTCCGCCTGCAAGGGGAGGCGTATAGCTGGCGGTGCCGCCGTTGTCGGAGGTGAATATCACCAGCGTGTCTTCGGCAATACCGTGCGCTGTCAGCGCGTCCATGATCCGGCCCACGTTGCGATCCACCGCTTCGATTGTGGCGGCGTAGGCTGGGTCGTTGCGGCGATCGGATCCGGCTGCGGCTTTCTGCTGATATTTCGCAAGCAGTTCCTGCTCCGGCTCAAACGGCGCATGCACGGCATGATCGGCGTAGTACACAAAGAACGGCCGCTGCTGGCTCTCCTCCACAAAGCTGAGGATCTCATCAGTCAATCGGTCGGAGAGGTGTCGGCCCTGGTCGTCGAAGTAGGCGTCTTTGCCGAAGCCAAGGTTCTCCGGAAACACCACGTGATCAAAGCCTTGACCACCGGGCGTTCGAGGTCCCGTGCGACCCCGCCCGAGGTTCCACATGCCAAAAAAGCCGCTGCGGTATCCCGCCGGTGCCAACGCTTCGGGAATCGTGACCACCTCGGTGGAGAGTTCGGGCTTGCTGTCGGCCGCCAGCAGTTTGTGCCAAGGGGCACCCTGAGGCTGCCGCGGATCCACCACGGTGTAGATCCCATGACGCGGCGGAAGCTGCCCTGACATCAGGCAAGCGCGGGTCGGCGCGCAATTGGGGGCGCTCGCATACGCCTGTTGAAATACAAGCCCTTCCCTCGCAAGGCGATCGATATGTGGGGTCTCGACAAATGCGTTGCCCATGAAGCCAACGTCACGCCAGCCCATGTCATCAATCAGAATCAGCACAACATTCGGCAGCCTTTCCGCTGCCAGGCTCACGGATGCCGCCAGCACGGAGAAGGCCATGAGGACCACTCGCAGCGTTACCGACATTTTCACATTCTGCATGCTGCCAACTCCTCATCGCGTGTAGGTGAATGTCAGTTCGCCTTGAGCCAACACCGTTCCCTCGATCGCCGTCAACAGGCCGTCTCGCGTGAGCGGTTCGGTCGACAGCCGCGCGGCGCTACTCAAGGCGTAGACCGTAAGGTGATAGGTCTTCGCGCCCGGGCCTTGAGAGCACATCGGGTCGTAGCCCACACGACGACGGCCGTTGAGGCCTTCCACGCCGATCCCCTTCGCCCCCTTGGGAAGGCCGGTGACTGTTGACGGGATACCGTGAACCACCCAGTAGCTCTTCACACCATCAGGAGATTCGTGCCAGAGCGACAGGGCCACCGATGCTGTTCCCTGCGGAGCCCCCGACCAGGAAACGGGCGGGGAGATACCCTCTCTGTCGCAGGTAAACTCGGTGGCTAGGGTGCCATCCGCCGCCACGGCAGAACTGATCAGGCGGAGTTCGGTCGAGGAACGTGGCGCCGCCGCTTGGCCGCCCTGTGGCCCGCCAGCAGATCTGCCTGCCGGGCGGTTCATCGGTTGCCGTTGGCCGCCGCTCCGCTGGCCGCCTCCGCGATTCTCTGGACGACCGCCCTGGCCGCCGCCACCGCCGCCTTGGCGTGGACGAACCTCTTCGCGTGAGATCTCACCGCTCGGAGCCGTGTAGACGAACGCCACCGAGCCGTCGTCGCTGCGGGCGTAGTCGACGGTGCCTTTTCGCCCGTCGATCTCGTAGGTCAGGAGCCGCTTGTCGGGAGCCGGGCTCTCGAACGCCACGATGCTCGCTCCTGGCAGCGGGGGCCGCGCCGCCCGCACCGGCTGGGCCCGCGGCTGCGGATCCACCTGCCCATCCTTCTCAACGACCTCGCCGTGAAAGCCACCGTTGAGATAGGGATAAGTCTTGGTGGCGTGATAGTGGTAGCCCAAACCGGGTGTCTCGTGCCCGTTGAAGATATCGAGCCCCTCAGGAGGGGATCCATCAGGCTCGCTGAAGCCATAGACGGGATAGCCATCGAGCGCATAAGCGATCGGCATCCCCTTCCCAACCTGGTCTTGAAGGTGCACCGGCGGCAGGTGGTAGTGGTAGTCGTCGGCACGTCCGCAGTGGCCACCAAACGTGTCGAGCTCACCGATCGCTGAAGCATCCTCCCCCCGGTTGTTGAGCGGATTGAAGATCGGAATGCCGTTGGCTGCCACGGCGATAGCCCCCCGCAGAAACGCGTTGCGGGCAGACTGCGGATTCACAGCCGGCACAGGGTGGAGTGGAATCTGCCACGCATTTTTTCCCACATATGGCTGCGGCAGTGGCACCTGCTGCTGCCAGGTACGGATGCCCACCATCAGCGGATGGTTCGGAATGCCGTTGCTCTCTACAAAAAACCAGCGATCATCCTGCCGGCAGACGATCTCTCCCCGTCGCTCAAACGCCGCAAACGTTTTGGCAATCGTCGGCGTCGCATCGCTCGCTCGCTGGGCACGGTCAGCGGTCAGCACAAACACCTTCTGCACCCCAGACTCTCCTCCCGGGGAATCTGCCAACGGCCCCGGATGGGCGTGCTCCTGCTCGCCTGCATACGCCTCGTCGCGATCGCTGCGCTCAGCTGCAGGAGTTGTGTCTGCTGCGGTATCAGCATGCCGATGCCACGGATGCGCCCAGGCGTCGCCTCCCAATACGACCATACCCGCGAGCACTGTGGCACCAGCCGCACCGACCATCACCTGCCGCGTTGTCATGCCGCCGCTCCTGGTTTTTCACGCCCGTTCTGGGAGTTTCCCGACTGCCCGTTTTGGTTCCCACCTTTCTGGCCGGGGCGTTTCTGATCACGGGGAGGCTTTCCCTGCATGCCTCCATTTCGCTGGCCGCCCTCGCTCTTGCCGCGACGCCGTTGGGGAGGCGGCTGGCCGGGATCAAACGCTGGGTTTGGCGTGGGCATCTGGGCACTCACCGCCAGCAGATGGCTTTCGAGCCGGCGTTGCAGCTCGGTCGCGACGGCAGGTTGCTGGGTGATCAAGTCGTTCTGCTCTCCGCGGTCTTCACGGAGGTTGAAGAGTTGGTCGACGCCAGACTCGTACAGCCGGATCAGCTTGAAATCCCCCGCCCGAATCGCTGACTGTGGGCCTCCCTCGCTTTGGTAATGAGGAAAATGAAAGACGAGTTCATCCCGCCATCGCCGCACCACTCCCCGACCCTCGGCCACCAACAGACCGTCGATGCTGCCACCGTCGAGCTGGGCCGGAAGCTTCGCATTTGGAATGCCAGCCCAACGACAGAACGTGGGGTAGAGGTCGTAGCCAACGACGGGCACATCGCACCACGAGCCCGCGGCGACACCCGGCCCGCGAACAATCAATGGCACGCGAATGCCACCCTCCCAGACAGAACCTTTGCCTCCCGAAAGCCCGCCACGCTTGCCGCTGCCACCCCCGTTGTCTGACATGTAGATCACGTAGGTGTTGTCGGCGATGCCCAGTTGATCGATGGCAGCGAGCACCCTACCAACCCCCTCGTCGAGATCTTCGGTGATCGCGAGGGTAGCAATCCGCTTGTCCAACGTGTCGTTGTCACCGCCATATTTGGCGAGCGTGGCCTTGCGGGCGTTCTGCGGAGCGTGCAGGGCGTTCCACGAGAGCTGTACATAGAACGGACGACCGGCAGCCGTCGCTCGCTGCATGAAGCTCGCGGTCCGCTCCGCCATGCCGAAAATGTCGACCGGTTTGGGCTCGGTGAACTGATAGGCATGCTCGTTGCCGGTGTCGCCGTCGTGCTCGTCGTAGCCATGGCCGCCAGGACCGCCACCGCTGATATGCCACTTGCCAAAGTGGGCGGTGACATAACCAGCCTGCTGCAGGATCTCGCCGATCGTCGTGAGTTCCGCAGGGATGTCACGGATGTTGACCGGTTCCAGCAGCCGCTGGCCCTGCTCACGTGGCGCGGCCTTCGTCCAGTGCAGCCGCGCGGGGTTCAATCCCGCCTGCAGGCTGATTCGCGTCGGCGAACAGACCGGTGCGGGGGCATAGGCATCGGAAAACCGCATACCCTCAGCCGCCAGCCGCTCGAGATGGGGCGTCTGAAACCCCTGGCTGGCGGGCAACGCCGCATCGGGGGCCATCGCCACCGAAAGCCCATTCCAGGCCTGATCGTCCGAGAGCATGAACACGATGTTGGGCTGGCGGCCTGAAGGCTCGGCAGCACTCGCGACAATCCCACAGGCTAGCGTCACGAATGCGAGGAAGGTTGTGTTGATGGGGGTCATCGCGTCGCCGCTCCTGCTCGTGGTTGTGCCCCGCGTGGTGGTCTCGGACCCCGTCGCGGCGGCCCGGCCGGGACCACATCGTTGATCCCAGAGAAATCTGTCCGTAGCTGTCCGTCGGGCGGGGCCTCCACCACTCGCCGGAAGATAACGGTATTGTCGAGTTTGAGATCATCGCTCCAGATAAACGCGGCCCCTTGGAAATCAGCGTCGTAGTAGGGCTGCTTCGGACCGATCTCGTCTGCGGTGTATTCGCGGGCGTGCGGCCATGACGAATCGTCAAAGTCGACAGCAAACCAGTCGTCGGGCAGCGGTTCAGTCTCCACCCTCGGGTTCGTTGTGTCGCCTCCGAGGGGCCCCCTTGAATAGCACCGTACCCGCCAAGAACTGTCTGTCACCGTGCCGTCGCCAAACTTCAGGATGAAGCCGCCATCCCCAATGCTGGTATTGGCATACTCCATGCCCGTCTTCGGATCGGCATTGTCTTTGGCCAGTACCGCAATAGTCATCGGGTAGGCCGGCAGCAGGTCAACCTCGATCACGTTGTGTGGGATAAAGGCTATCGAATCGACGGCCACAAGCTGGCCGTTGACGTAGAGCATGAACCAGTTGTCGGCATACACCGACGCCCGGATCGTGTCGTCGATTGTCGGCTTTCGCATGCCGCCGGGCGGCTGGCCAGTCGACGTGTCACCCCAGGCTGCGATTGTCAGCAGGAGCACTGTTCGCAGCATCGGCCATTGCACTGACTTGGTCATTCCCAACGCACCTCCCGATCGTCACCGTGATGGGCCTCATGCCGGAAGAAGTCGTCTTCCAGCTCGGCGGTTCCTACCAGCACGAACTCCACTGTCTGCTCTGTAGGCATTTCCAGGTCTTCTGGATTCCCGTTGTCGCGGGGCAGACCCTCTATCCGGATCCTTTGCGGAAAGCCCTCGGCACCAAACCAGAGATCGACCCGAGTTGGTCCCCGCTGCCCACTCTTCTGTCGCACAGCCGTCAGCCGTTGCACACCGTCCCCGACGCCTTCGTCCGCGTCGCTGACGGATAGTGCGTAGCCCTGTCGCAACTGCGAGAGCCCGGCCGGGAGCGCGATGAACGGAATGCCGTCTCGTTCGCCCGGCAGGCCCCGGCGAAACCTCCGTGGATCGTGGCTCACGTGCACCGGCCCACGCGGCGGCACCGACCAGCCCACCTCTCCGTCAGCCCCGGTGAGAAAAACCGATCCGTTGTCGAACTGCCGCTGCAAGACGAAAGCATCCGGTCCCTGGATCGTGACCACTGCGTTGTTGAGGCCCGGCTTTCGCCCCCGGCCTGCCGCTGACGTCATCTCGGCGGGGCCGCTCTCGGCCTGTTCCCAGGCGAGCACCTCGATTCTGTACTGTCGGGCTGCGGCATGCTCAGCAGCCGCAATAAGTCGATCGAGCGCCACCGCGGCAGCCGATGCGGACGTTGGCACCATCCGGAGCATCACGAGAATCACCACTGCCACCACGGCACCAGCCCAGACAAATGACCGCCGAGCAGCGAGGCTTCCTGACCCACGAGCGGATGGCTGGCTGCCTGTTCCGACTGATGTGGATGATGCCGCTGCAATGGCTTCGTCCGCAGTCAGCAGCTCGCGGAGCTGGGCATGGAGCAGCGCGGCCTGGGCGAGCCGATCGGCGGCGGTCTCGTCGCTGACGAGCAGAGAGGCAAGTGCTGCCGCCTCCGCGTCCGACAGGCAATCGTCGAGGTGCCCCGCAATCAAGCGGTCGAGCTCGCTGGAGCCGTGTGTCGGCGTGTCGCCTTTTGACATGGAAGTCTCTCGTTTCAGGCAGGCTTGCTTGCGGCCGCGGCCTCGATGCACTGCCGCAACTGGTCGCGAACCCGCTGCAAGGCCTTCGACACGGCGTTTGGCTGCATGCCAAGCCGACTCGCGATCGCAGCAGGCTTGAGGTCGTCGCGATAACGCAGGTCGCAGATCTGCCGAGCACGGCCAGTGACGGCCGCCAAACATTCACCCAGACGGTCAAACTGGCTTGTGGCCTCTGGGGAAAGACGCTCAAACGCCGCCGCCACCCGCTCCATTGCTTCGCTGTCAAAGGTGTGGCGGTCTCTTTTCCGTCGCCGCAGATACAGCCCCACCTGGTTGCGGGCCACGCCGATCGCCCACGGCGTGAAGGGACGCGTCCGATCGTAGCGATCAAACCCTTGCATCACCGCCACGGCAACATCTTGCAGCAGGTCGTCCCGCTCGCAGAAATCACGCACCACGGTTGAAAGAAAGGCCGTGACTACAGGCTGGGCCCGCACCCACAACCGCGTCGCTTCGACAATCCTGGGATCCACAGCAGCGCCTCCATCAACCCGTCAGTCGCAGACCCACACCCGCGTGCTTGCGGCTCCTAAAGAGTATTTATCCACCGCCCCCAAAACGTGACACGCTTCTTCTTCAGCCCCGGCAGGCGTCGGCCTGCAAGCGGGACGAGGCCCACACATCATCGGTGAGGGAACGCTGGCAATACCCGACCGGGGGGGAAGGCGTGAGTGCCGGCCTCCTTTTTTTGCACGAGGGAAGACCCGGTCATCAGATCACCAGCCGCTCATGCAATCGGAAAACTCGGGAACCGTTGCCGATGTGGCATTTGTCGGGCTATCCTTCGCCACTGTCGGCCGTGCCAGCAGCCTCGTAAAGCCTCACGTCCCCTTTTCGCCTGAGTCTTTGCCGTGTCTCCCTCGCCATCGATCGGTCATCGCGCTCCGATGAAAACCTCGACGCTGCGGACGTGGGCGTGGCCGATCGCCGTCGTCCTGTGGCTGGGCTTAGTCTGGCCGGCGTCTGCCGCCGCAGAGCTGCTCTACGCTTCCTTGACCGATGGAACGGTGGCTTCCTACGACGTCACGAGTGGAGTGCCGGCGACAATTCAGGCCAGCCGATCCTCCTATGCCACGGGATTCACCACGCCCACAGGCCTGGCGTTCGACGCGAGCGGGAACCTCTACGTGGCGGACTATGGTACCGGGGCGAATGGTACGACAGTGACCAAGATTGCCCCTGGAGGCGGGACAGGCGCCGTGTGGGGCACCGGGCTGAGCGGACCACGAGGCGTCGCCTTTGATGCGAGTGGCAACCTGCTCGTTGTGAACGCTGGCAACTCGACCATCAGCCGCATCGCTTCCACCGGAGGCACGGCCTCCCTGTGGGCAACTGGCCCTGGCAGCGCGAATACTATGGCGGCACTTGCCTTGGATGCTCAGGGCCGCGTCTACGCGACCGTCAAGAGTTCAAACGGTGTGTATCGCGTGAGCGGTGCCGGCGGCGCACTCACATCCTGGGCGACCGGACTGAGCGGCCCGAATGGCCTGGCCTTCGATGCCAGCGGCGTACTGTACGTGTCCAGTGCCGGCAATGGCTCGGCCGGTAATGGCTCGCTGAGCACGGTGGGTGTCAACGGGGGAGCTGCATCGTCATGGGTAACGGGCCTCAACGCGCCCTACGGCCTCGCTTTTGATTCGTCGGGCAGCCTCTACGTGGCGAACGCGAACGGAAGCACGATTTCCAAGTTCAGTTCCAACGGAACGCTCCTCTTTTCTTTCAGTACAGGTACCGCGAGCCCGAGATTCCTCGCCTTCGATGAGGTTCAACCCGTGCCCGAGCCTTCGGCCGCTCTGTCGGCTGGCATTGCAGGGGTCACGGCACTCGCAGGGGCTGTTCGTCGCAGGCGGAACCAGAGGCTCCGGGCTCGCGTCCCAGCCCCTGTGGACGGTTCAGGAGTTGGCGGTTGACGAGACCGGTCAGCCCGGCACCGATGATGAGCGAAAAACAGTCGGTGCCCGAGTCAGCGACGTCGGTACGACGGCCGAACGGCGCTTAGGTTACCTTGTCGGGTGCCGCATTTGGATCTACATCAAGCGGGAGGTAGGCGACCGCGCGAGATTGAACTGTG
>JBMTLP010000010.1:0-20595 GCA_049433245.1 Pirellulales bacterium | reverse complement strand
CGATCACCGATCTGAACGGCAGTTGGAGTGGGCACGAAGACATACAGCTCCCAGTAGTGATCCGTACCGAGCTGGGCTTGCCGGATCGGATCATCAACGGCTACCCGCAAGGCCCGTCGTGCGGTGCCGCGGATACGAACAGGATCACCGCGATGGCTCTCAATCCATCGCACCTGGGGATCGATCAGTTGCAGAATGTCGGGGGTGTTGTCGGTTGCAGCATGCAGGCCAGTTGGGTTCGCGCGTCCGGCTGCTGCCAGCATGCCGTAGAAGGCGTCCGCATCTTCGGACGTCAGTTTGCGGCCGTCGCGAACCGCATCGAAGAGCCCGTAGTCCATGCCCAACGCCCCGAGCGGCGTGCCAGGGCGCCAGGCAACGCGGTCAGCAACGATCGTGACCTCAGGGGGGGATGTGGTGCTTGCTTGAGCCGAGGTGGGAGCGATGCTGGGAAGAGGCCCTGCCTGCCTCGCCAGCATGATGCCCACCGTATCGGCTGGCTCGTTCAACTCGGTATCACGTGGCCATGCCTGCGGCACGTTGAGGGTCAGCACGTCGACGGTCAGGCCGTCAGTGTCGCGGATGCTGACCACGGGGATGGTTGCGCGGGCATGCCGCACGCGGAGGTCTGGCGGCAAACTGAGCTCTCGCACCCGAACGGCACGTCCAACCACGCGAACAGGCGCGTCGCTCTCGGACGGAGGTACCGTTGCCGCAGGCGGGGGCGAGATGGCATCTCGCGCCCAGTTGTTCTTCAGGCTCTGAGGCGCAGCGGCCAACCGTGCGAGCATCCTGAGCCCGATGTCGAGTCGAGTCTCGCTCCACTCTGTCACGGAGCCCTCGGCTGCTCGATCTGCCGCGGCCAACTGAAAACGACTGAGGTAGTCCCCGGCTGTCAACGGGGCAGGCCCAGTGGACGCTCCGGCGGGTTTGTCCTCCGCCAGGGCGCGTGTTGGGCATGCTACGGAGAGCAGAAGCACGGCCAGCAACGCTCGAGTGTGGAGGTGCTTTCTGGCAGCCAAGAAGAACGCGATCACAGCGAGAATGCCTCCTGTCCAGAGAACGACGGCAAGAAAGTTCGTTGGCTCACGAGGTCGCGACGGTGTCAAAGGCGTGGGTTCCAGGGCCATCACAAGCGGCGCGGTGCGGATCGTGTCGGTTGCTTGATACGCCCATCGCTTGAAGAAGTAGCCCACGACTTCCACGGGTTCCACCAGCCGTTGGCCTGGATGGATGGAGACAGGCACTGACAGGAAATACACCACGATCGGCGATGGGGGGCCACCTTCGGGGTCAAGCCAGCCTTGCCAGTAGGCATCGATGTCGAGCGTATTGCTGCCAGCTTCGACACGCTGCAGTCGGCGAAGCGTGCCCCGGATTCTGACAGGCTTGCCTCGAAAACTGCGTGGCTGTGCGAAGAGTTCCGTAAAACCTTTCGCTGGCCCGGCGAGGCGGCGGAGCTCGCCTGGATCGCTCTCGCGGAGGGTACTCCAGATGGCGAACCAGGCTTCTTTGTCGGATTCACGAAACACGGTGTCGTCACGCACCTTTGACAACGCTTCAGCAGACGCCCCGCGGTGGCCGCTGTCGGCTGCAAGCGGTTCGGGGGCTGGTTCGATCACGATCGCATCGTCGGTGGCATCCCCCGCCAGACCCCGCGGACCACCGACGAGCCGTGTGTCGACTTGTTGGGATGGCGTCGCCGTGGGGAAACCCAAGAACGTGTGTTCCAGCCAAACCGCTACCAACACGAGCATGATCGCCGGTGGCATCACGACCCAAAACAACTTCCGCTGTTCGTGCCGTTCAAGAAAGTTTCGAGGAGAGTGGCGTGACGCACGCGGCAAGGTTCGTGCCTGCACCACCGGCAGTGGTGGGTGCTCTGCAGATGCCTCGACAAGTTCGAACGGCTGATCGCCGTCGAACGCCCCTACCCTTTCAGGACACATGGGACCCAGCCGCGATGGACGCCGATTCATCACGAACGGCGACCGGGTGGGGAGGTGCGGCCCGCTGTGATTCGAGTGCGGCAATCAAGTCAGCGGAGCCGCCGTCGCGCTGCTGGCGACGAAACTCACGCCAGACATACATCCCGAAGCAGCTGGCGAGGGTGAACGGCATCGCGAGCATCAGCAGGATGCTGTAGAAGTAGCCTCGCGCAAGGTTCACGGAAGCATCGTCACCCGCGGCCATCCCGTCCTTGCAGGTTGGGCAACCCCATGCCTCCCCGCTCGTCAGGACAAGGGATAGCGGAACCACGATCAGCATCGCGACCAAGAATCGCTGCCACGCCGGGCGACGAGTTGCGACCGCGACGTTCTTCGTGCCGAGTATCCGAATCGGGTAAAGCATCGCTGACCTCTCTTCCCCAATCATAGGCAATCAGTTGGGCAAGCGGATCGAAAGTTATGCGGTGGCCACCGGGTTGCCTGGAAACAGGTGATAGAGCATCAGGTAGATCACCACGCCCGTCACTGAGACATAGAGCCAAATCGGCAGCGTCCATCTCCCCAGCCGGCGATGGGCCTCCCAGCGACCTTTCCACGCCAGGAAAAACATGCGGAGCGCGAGCACAGGCACGGCGGCGGCAAGGAGGACGTGCGTCAGCAGGATCGTGTAATACACAGGCCGCACGAGACCTTCTCCACGAAAAGGGCGGCTGCCCTCCATGGCGTGGTAGGCGAGGTACGACACAAGGAAAACAGCAGACACTCCAAACGCCGCGACCATCGCCGCTCGATGCAGTTTGGTGTGGCCGCGACGAATCGTGACCCAGCCAGCGACAAGCAGTACTGCGGCAAGCGAGTTGAGGACGGCGTTGAGTGTGGCCAGCGGATGAACTTCAACGAGGCTAGTTGGGATCAGGCTCACTGTTCCGTGGCCTCCGCGGTGGCCTCTGCCACTCCGCCTGCTGCGTCCTCAGCTAAGAGATCACGAATCGTCTTCTTCATCACCGCGACGCGGTCTGGCTGGAGGAGATGGAAACTCCCTCGCAGCCGCCCTTGGCGGTCAAAGATCACCCCCCGTTCTGAATGCACACCGACTTCGGCGGGAAGAAAAAACGTCGTGTTCGCGATTCGCTTGATCTCTTCCATGTCGCCTGTGAGGAACTTCCAACGATCAGCGTCGGCCTCGAAACGCTGCGCGTAGTGATCGAGCACGTTCGGAAGGTCGTTCTCAGGGTCGCAGGTGATGCTCACTGCCATCAGGTCGGGGTCGTTGATGTCGGAGAGCACTTCGGCCAAGGCTTGGTTCTCGCGAAAACACGGCCCAGGGCAGCTGGAGAAGAAAATGCTGCCAATCCAGACCTTCCCCTCCAGTGACTTCGAGTCAAACGGCTCCCCCCGTTGGTCGGTCATCGCGAACGGGTCAAACGGCTTGCCCGGGGCAACCTGTTCCGGAGCAGGCAGGATCTCTTCCTGAGCCGGAGGTACACGTGCCTCTGGCGAGCCGTCTCCTTTCTGGCAGCCTATGCCGCTGAGTGCGAGCATCAGCATGAAAATAGAGAGCGGCAGCGTGACGCCGTCGAACTGGCAAACAGCGGACATCAGTGTGCTTCCTGGTCCCCCTCTTTGGCCTCTGCGGCGGTTGCCGCTTGGTGCATCAGTGCCTCGTCGGAAGGACGGGCCATGTAGAGCAGCCGTTCTTGTGAGACCATGCGGCTGCGGAAGCCGATGTCAGGGACGAGCATGATCGTCATAAAGATCGCCATCATCGCCGCAGGAATGGTCAGCACATACTTCCAGTTGGCTTCCCACAGCACGTGCATGAAAAACAGCACGACGAGCATCGCCTTCGTGCACGACACGGCCATCATGAACGCCCAACCAACCTGCGGTTCGTCGCGCCATGGCCACAGCGGCGAGTACGTGAAGAACGACATGGTCGTCAGCACGCACAGCGCGACAAAGACCGCGAGGTAAACACCGATCCCGCCGTGGCTCTCCTCGCCGTGGCCACCGTGATGGGCATCGGCGGCGGGCGCTACCTGGTGCGCAGACTGCGGAAGGCCGCCCGGCGTGGTAACTGGGCCGTGCTCTGTTGCCCCATCACCCTGTTGAGGGGAAGAGCCGTGAGGGGCATCGGAGTTGGGCATCGATCGAGCTCCGTGATGATTGGGAGATGGCTGTGTTGTGAAGGACAGATGGTCGCTGGCTTAAAACAGGTACAGCAGTGGGAAGAGGAAGATCCACACGAGGTCGACGAAGTGCCAGTAGAGCCCGGCATTTTCGATCATACCTGCAGTGGCTGGCCCAAGCGTGTAGGTCAGCAGAATGGCAAACACGAGCAACCCAACGCCCACGTGCACGGCGTGGAAGCCAGTCAGCAAAAAGTAGGTGCTGGCCCACATGTTGCCGCCGGGGATGACCACGGGCAGGCGGAGCCAGTCGAACGTATCGTTGAGGCCGTGGCTCCCACCATGGGAGCCGGCGTCGGCAGGAAGGGGCATCACCTGATCAGCGACCACGGCAATGTCAAAGGCTTCCTGAGAGGGGTCGTTTACCAGCCGCTTGACCTCGGCGAGGCTCTTGCGGCCTGCGACTTCTTCAGGCGACATCTCAGTCTCTGATTTTGCCTCGAGTTCCGCGATTTTCTCCAGCACGACCGGGTCGCTCAGCCGCGCTCGGACCGCAGAGGCGTAGTAGAGGTCAGGCTTCTCGTGCACCAACCCCATCGGCTTGACCGGGTAGATGCCGTGGCTGAACTTGGCCTGATACTCGTAGCCCTTCACGCCCAGAAAGAGCGAGCCAAGCGCGAGGGTGGCAAACATCCACGTTTTGGCCTGCGACGTCTTGTTGGCTTTCGCTGCCTCAAGAGCCAGCACGACGGTGACACTGGAGCAGATCAGTACGAACGTGTTGAACGCTCCAATGGGCTCGCTGAGGTGAACGTGATGCGGTTTCGGCCACTGGAGCGCGCCAAATCGCAACACGACATAACTGCCGAGCAACGCAGCGAAGAACATGATCTCCGTGGAGAGAAACAGCCACATGATCAACTTGCCGCGAGTGAGCGGAAGCCCTGGCTGATACTGCAGTTTCAGGTGGCCGTGATGATCACCACCATGGCCATCGCCATGATGATGGGAGTCGTGGTGGCCGCCGTCGGCAAAGTCAGACCCGGCAGCAAAAGCAGACGTGCTCATGGACGTAAGGGCTTCCCGTATCAAAAAGTGGAAAGGATTGGGTTACAGCTCGCGGGCCGCAACCGGGGTTGTATCAACAGTATGGGTGAGGCTCTGCGAAGCCGGTGGTGCTGCGACCAACGGAAGCGACGCAGGGCGGCCAAACGCAACGACGGCGATCATGACGGCGGCAAGTGTGCCGAGCGATGCCATCAGGAGTCGACGGGCCGTCATGTCGTCACGACGAATCGCAAAGTGTGCCGTGGCCGCGACGTAGACGCCAGCCGCGAAGGCCTCTGCGAGAAAAAGACGGGAGCTGCCGGAGGGCACCGCCAAAAGCAGGCTCACCGGCACCATGGCGAGGGCTGCCGCGAGTGATTGACCGCCGGCGCGAATCCCGGTCGGATCTTCGACAGTCAGCATCCGCATCCCGGCCTCGGCATACTGCTTGCGATACAGCCACGCGATTGCCATGAAGTGTGGGAACTGCCAAAGATAGAGCACGGTGGTGAGGGCCGCCGCAGCAAGTGCCCCCTCAACTTCACCGGCGATAAGTCTTTCGGGGCCCTTGGCAGCCAGCCAGCCGATCATCACGGGAGTGGCACCGGAGATGGCACCGATGGCTGTGTTCAGCGGGGTTCGCCGTTTGAGCGGCGTGTACACCACCACATAGATCAGCCAGGTGCCAAGAGCTGCTGCCGCCGCCCACATGTCTACGCTCGTGAGAAGCCCCATCCCGACAACAAGGGTGAGCGAGGTGAGCCAGAGAGCCGACGGCACACTCATGCGACCGGCCGCGAGAGGGCGGTCGGCCGTCCGCGGCATCTGCTGGTCAAGAGTCCGCTCGAGAATCTGGTTTGCGATGCTGGATGAGGCAGCAACAAGGCCGGTTCCCAACAAGACGGCAAACAGAGCGCCGGTGGTCAAGCTGCTTGGATCGGTGAGCCACATTCCTGTCGCCACCGTGGCCAGCACCATCAAGGCGATGCGAGGGCGAACGAGCATGGCGATGTCGCGACTCATAGAGCGGTCGCTCGTCGAGGTTGTTGAGCCACTGGGAAGGACAGCGAGAGGTGGGTCGATGGCGACACTCATGCAACCCCTCCCGTCACGAGCTCGGCTTTCGAACCGCCAGCCTGGCCGCAGGTGATCGCAAGCACCACCGCCATACCAAAAATCATCATGCCGAGCACCACATGCCCGGTCACGACCGCAGCATTCCAGAGGCTCCTGGCCTCCACTGGTGAGGTCACCCAGGCAGAAAAGATGCGGCCCAGCCAACCGTCGGGCACGCCCCAGTTGGCGAGCCATGCGGCAGCACCCAGGATGATCTGGCAAGCGACCAGCACACAGATGCCGGTCGACCAGACGACAGGGCTCTTGCTGACCTTGGGGGCTTCGTCGATGGTCGCTTGAGGGATGACGGCCGGCGGCATAAGCGTCGTCGCCCACGCAGCGCCTGCAGCAGCCACGGACAGCAAGGCAACAATCCCGGCCCCAGCCAGGTGGGCGAAGACGAGCCATCGAAAAGTAAACGGATCGACCACAGCTGCGTCGATGTGCCTGAGTTGGGCACCCGCGACGAGCTGCGCGTAGGCTGCGGCTACAAGGCCAAACGAGAGATTGGCAAGCCATCGCGAACGGATCACGGCTGCACGCCGTCGACTTGTGAGGGCTGCCACTGCGTTCGCGACCCCAAAGAACAGCGGTCCGGTGCAGGCATGGACTTTGGCAATAGTCCGGTCATCCATGAGCACCCGCATCCCGCCTAGCACGCCCTGCAGGATGACCAACACAACGGCAGCCGTTGCCAAGCCACGGACCACGCCGCGTTGCTCCCACCGAAAGCAGACGGCAGCAAGGATCAATGAGAGCAGGCCGACGGTCGCGCCGAGGAGCCGATGCCCATGCTCAAGGAAGAGATCCCACGGCCCGCCGAGCCATTCGGAGATGGGAAACAGAAACATGTTGTGCCCGTATGTGCCGGGCCAGTCTGGCACGGCCATCGCTGCATCGTACGTGGTGACGAGTGCACCAAAGCAAAGCAGCACCGCAGTCACGCCCACGAGCACGACCGCCACGGCGTGTGCTGCGTAGGAGCTGACGATGGTGCTGCTTCGATCGATCAAGAAGATCTTCTCCTATGAATGGACATCCGCCCCGGCGGCTGGCGGCCTCAGTGGGCCGCGGCGACAGCGTGCTCGAGAGGTGGGTCTGTCTGCATCAGGTGATCCTTGTCGCAGCCTGGGACGGAGTACTCGTACGGCCCCCGGTAAACAATGGGCTGCACGTCGAAATTGCCGTGCCCAGGCGGGCTCGGTGCGGTCCACTCAAGGCCATTGGCGTTCCACGGATTCCGACCTGCCTTCGGGCCGTAGAACATGCTCCAGAAGAAGTTGACGGCGAAGATGGCCTGACACGCCACCATGCCAATCGCACAGTACGTCATGAAGGCATTCATGGGCTGCAGGTGATGGAACGTCTCGTAGTGGTAGGCGTCGGCGAGGCGACGAGGGAAGCCGACCGCTCCGAGGATGTGCATCGTGAAGAACGAGCCATTGAGGAAGATGAACGTCAGGAAGAAGTGCACCTTGCCCCAGAACTCGTTCATCGTGCGGCCGAACATCTTCGGGAACCAGAAGTAGATGCCTGCCCACACGCCCATCGCCGTGCCAGCGAAGAGCACGTAATGGAAGTGGGCCACGATGAAGTACGTGTCATGAATGAAGATGTCGACGGGTGTCGCGGCCATGAAGATCCCTGACAAGCCGCCGATGATGAACATCGACACGAACGAAACCGCAAACAGCATGGAGGTGGTGAACTGAATGCGGCCTCCCCAGAGCGTGCCGAGCCAGTTGAAAGTTTTCACGGCACTGGGGAGCGCGATCATCATGGTGGAGACCATGAAGGTCATGCCGAGGGCGGGGTTCATTCCCGAGATAAACATGTGGTGACCCCACACGATAAAGCCCAAGCCGGCGATACCTGCGATGGAGTAGACCATTGGTCGGTAGCCGAAGAGCGGCTTCCTGGCGAAGCACGTCATGATGTCCGACACCATGCCCATCGCTGGGAGGATCATGATGTAGACCGCGGGATGGCTGTAGAACCAGAAGAGGTGCTGCCACAGCAACGGCTGGCCGCCACCGGCGCCCGTCATCTGGTTGTTGATGATGCTCCCTTCAGGAGAGAAAAAGCCGGTGCCGATGCTCCGGTCAAACAACTGCATGAAGCCAGCTGCCGTCAGCACGGGCAGCGCGAAGGCCTGCAGGAGAGCGGTGATGAACATTGCCCAGATGGTCATCGGCAGACGAAACATCGTCATGCCAGGAGCACGCATCAGGATGATGGTGGTCATGTAGTTCACGCTGCCGAGCATCGACGACACGCCCACAAAAGTGAGGCCGATCAGCCACAGCGTCTGTCCCATGCCACTCCCTGGTGACGCGCCGAGGTTTGTCGTGAGAGGCGGGTAACTGGTCCAGCCACTGGAGGCCGCACCCCCCTCTACGAAAAAGCTCGCACCGAAGGCGATGAACGCCGGCCACATGAACCAGTAGCTCAGCATGTTGAGCGTAGGGAATGCCATGTCGTCGGCACCAATCATCAGCGGGATCAGGAAGTTGCCGAAGGCACCCGCGAGGATCGGAATGATCACGAGGAAGATCATCACGGTGGCATGCATCGTGAAGAGCATCGTGTAAAACTCGGGGCTCATCTGGCCGCCTTCTTGGGCGAACAATTTTCCGAGCACCGGCACATCGGACCACGGCCAGGCAACCTGCCAGCGGACGGCGAGAGCCAGAAGGCCGCCAATCAAAAACCACACCAACGTGGAGAAGAGGAACTGGAGCCCGATGACTTTGTGGTCTTTGGAGAACACGTAGGTCGAGAGGAACTCTGATACCGGGCGAGGCTGAGCGGCACGTGCCGGGGCGACTGTCGTCGTCTCACCGGGGCCGTGATGCGTTACCGTGCTCATGGATGTCTCCGTCTCTTTGCAGTGGCGTGGGGTGGTCTGTGGCGTTGTACTGGCAGTGGTCGTGGGACTAGAGGAGTTCTTCCTCCGGCTTGGCCTGTGTCGCTTCCTGTTCGCGATACTTGGCTTCGAGCCAGGCGTCAAAGTCTTCTCTCGATTCGATCGTGATTCGTCCCTTCATCTTGTAGTGACCCCAACCGCAGAGCTCAGCACAAACGAGGTCGTACTGGCCAAGTTCCGTGGCTTTGAACCAGACCGGAATCTTCATGCCAGGGACGGCGTCTTGCTTCACGCGGAGGTTTGGAAGGAAGAAGCTGTGGAGCACGTCCATGCTCTTGAGCTGAATGAGGATGTCTTCATCCGCAGGAACGTGGAGGTCGTTCACGAGAAAAAGGTCATCGGGGGTACCGAGATCCCCGTCGCGTCCGGGATAGCGGAGCCGCCACTCAAACTGTCGGGCAACCACCTCGACGGTCGGCTTCATCACGGGCCTGCGCATCTTCATGTCGGCCCAGGCATTCATCTGGTAGATGGCCAAAAACAGCATCAACACCGCCGGGATGATGGTCCAAATCACCTCGAGAGTGTGGCTCCCGTGGATGTAGGTCGCTTTCTGATCGCCGCGGGCGGCCGCGTCGTATTTCCAGACAAACCAGAACAGGAGCATCTCCGTGGCAATGAACACGATGCCGGTCAGTGCCAAGATGAAGTAGAAGAGCGAGTCGATGTCTTTGCCGTGTGCGGAGACATCCTTCGGCAGCCAAACGTCGATCGAGGGAGCCACGGCAAAGACCGCGACGCCAAGGACCGGCACAGCAAGAAAGACGAGGCTCCAGAACAAGCCAGCTAGTCGGTTTCGCACGGTGCGACGACTCCTAAAACGTGGTTCTCGAAAAAAGTTCGGATGGGCAGCGGCGTTTGAAAACTACAGGCGATCTCGGGCAACCATGGTACGGTCGGCACCGAGTTCTCCATCAAATTCATAAGGCAGCGACCGCACGTAGTTGACGATGTGCCAGATTTCTTCAGGGGTGAGCGTGCCGGCAGCGGCTGGCATCGGTGCTCCGTTGATGCCAGCGTGGATCCGGTAGTAGAGGTCGAGTGGCCTGCGGCCTCCGCGATAGAGGGCTTGGCGAAGGTTGCGAGGCTGAATCGTTCGGGGTTCGAGCGCGTCACCCGCAAGCGCCTTGTCTGAGCGAGCGAGGTAGTCCCGGTGCTCAGCCTTCTCTTCGCGAGTCATTTCTGACGTGCTCGATTCGTGCAAACTTTTGATTTCGTCTGACCACTGCTTCACGACCTTGTTCCAGTCGTCGTAATCGTTGGCCTGCCCATCACCGAGGGCGGTCACGCCGTGGCACTTCACACAGTTGGCTTTGTTGCCGTAGAAGAGTTCTTTACCCATCGCGATCGACTCTTCCAGGTCGAACTCCGGCATTTCCGGAACGTCGATGATCGCGTCACCGGCATCTTGCCAACGCTCAGCGACGGGCAGCAGAATTTCTTCGACAAGAAACTCCCGAGTTTCTGGGAGCTTGCCCTCGTCTTCATCGTCGAGCTCGAAGTAGTAACGCATCAGCGAGAGCTCAGCTTCGCCACGCATACTGAGGTACTTCACGTATTCAGCAAGAGCGTCGACCTTGGCTTCTCCGAGCAATGCAAAGGACGGCATTGAGGTACCGTTGATGCCGTTGTTGAGAATCGTGACGAGATCGCCATGGGTCGGCTTGTCAGCTCGCTCTGTACTCTTGAACTTGAACCAACCCGGTCGGTAGTCGCGGGGGTAGGGATTCAGGAAGGCAGCCGTGGGGCCCATACCATCTCCCGTAACACCGTGGCAGTGGCTGCAGTGTTCTCGAAAGAGCCCATTCTTTCGACCGACGATATCACTGTGCACGGGTCCCGCAGCGAGGCGGAGTTTGGCAACGTCGAGGCCAGTCTCTGGCAGCGCGACAGGATCGTCGGGAGTGCCAAACATCGCTTCAAGGATGGTGGCCACCTGGGCTTCCTGCTCCGGTTTGAGTCGCTGCTTGGCTGCCTCAACCATGTTGGGGCGGAAGGAGGCTGCAGGCGTTTTGCCGCAGCCCGTCACGCCGCAGAGCAAACCACCCATCAGCAGTGTGATCGCAAGAGTTTGAGCGACGTTCCGCTTCGGATTTGGACGGCTCTCGCTCACGAAAAAGGAGTGACGATTCATAGCGGTGACAGGAGAGGGAAAAGGACGGTGATGGTTGCGTCGGCCGGCAAGCCGCCTACGTGATTGCCTGGGACGAAGGCGTCAACCTCCGATTGCAGATGCCTGAATCTCGATACTTCCGATGTCGGTGGTCTGGTCAGCAGTCAGAGTGATTGTGAACCGCCCCTTGTTTGACCAGTCTAGTTCTGGCTCGTCGGCTCCGAGTGCTCCGTTCGGGCCCGTGGAGCGCTCGTGCCAAACCTGAAACTCGATCTCTTCCCCTGCGGGGAGGTCTGGAATGGTAAAGCTCCCGTCGGCTGCCGACACCGCTACATAGCCATCCTTGCGGAAGACGGCGTAGGCCTTCATCCAGGGATGGATATTGCAGGTGACCATGGTGGGCATGCCGGTTTCACTTGCGGGAGTGAACAGCGTTCCGTTGCCTGCCGGAATCAACTGATTGAAACTGGTGCCGGAGACGTTGGTGTTGTGACCAATCGGATCACTGTTGCGCACGTCGATCGGCTGTCCAACTGTGGCCGCAAACACGGGCGTGAGAAACTCACACGCCTTCTGATCAAAAACGAGAGGTTCGGTCGGGAGTTCTCGTTCCTTGATCCGGCCGACCTTCCGAGCAAACACCACCACGTAGGCCAGCCCTCCCGAGGCCTCGTCTACCAACAGCGACTGATCAAACAACTTCCGCCCCTCTGCTGTGCAGACAGCGGTATCTTTGTCGATGATGAGTTGCTTCGCCTCAGGAGGTGTGCCGACGAACACAAACCGGCCTGTGAGCGCGCCCCAGCCAGTTCCCGTCGACACGGCCTCACCGCTGTCGGCCCCTCCGTCTCCACTATCGCTGGACAGAGTTTGCCGGAGCACGGCGGCGGCTTCGCTATCCGGCTTGGGCGCAGCGAGTCGACTTTGGCCACAGGCAGCGAAGTTCGTGACGATGACCGCAGCCAACGACGCCTGGGCCACGACGCGGGTGAGAAGCGACCGCTTGTGTGAGGTGAAACGCATGTTCCGCACGCAGGGTTCCTTTTGAATCAACGGGACGTTCTTCACGACAAAAGACGCTCGATTGATGTTTACTTAAAGACCGAAGCGTCGAGAACCATCTCGCCGAGATCGGTGCCGGCGGCCTTGATGTCGACCTCCATCCGGCCACGCTTGACACTCTCCTTCTTGCCATTGATCACAATCGTGTCGAGATATCCGGCCTTCTCGTGCCAGAGTTGAAGTTCCAACTTGCCGGCGGGCAGGTTCTCAATCGTGAAACTCCCATCTTCTCCAGTGACGGCGGCGTAGGGGTTGTCGCGAACGACCACCCAACCTTTCATCCAGGGATGAATGTTGCAGGTCACTGCAGCCGGAACGGCTTCGTCCGAGCGGAAGCTCACCTTGGTCTCGCCGCCAGCAGGGATCAGCGTATTGGACGCAGGGTTCTTCAGCGTTGCCACGTTGCTGTTGTGTCCAACGGGGTCGGAGTTCTTGATGATCAGGTCTTGTCCCGTCTGCACAAACACGACGTGAGGCGAAAAGCGGCAGCCGAGGTTATCAAGCACGACGGGTTCGGTTGCCTTCAGGTCGGGATGCACGTCCACGTCCTTGTCGCGAACGAAGATCACGATATTGGCAACACCCTTACCCTCCCCAACAACGAGATCTTCATTGACGAGTCCAAACTTGCTGCAGACGTCGACGTCTTTGTCGATCGTGAGTTTGGCAGCGGCCGGAGCGTCGCCCCCGTACACGAACCGACCGGTGAGTGTGCCCCACTCAGCAGCAACCAGGCTGGCGGGTGTGAGCAGGAGAGCGGCGGCTACGGCGAGTCCGACGTTGCGCGGAGCGAAGGTGGGCATGAAGGAACTCCAGTACATGGGGGCGGGTTTTCGTCTCTCTGTCATCGTAGGCAGCTAGCGGTGTTCGTCATGACTTTTCCGCCTCGCACGCCTCCATTCACTTCTCAGGGGGTGCATCGATTCCGACGGTTCGTGGTGATACTGCAGCCGAGTCGCCAAGTGCTGGCTCGCTCGGAGCTGGCGGTGCGAACGAACGTGCCGAATCTTCCGTTTGGGGTGTCTCTCCCACGGGCTGCAGGAAGGCGTCGAGCGACATGCTGCGTCCGGTGAAAATGTCGTAGTTCATCAGCAGATCGGTCAGGGCATCGAGCTGTTCCTCGCTCGTGCCGTGGTACAGATCTTGGCTGACAGGCTTATCAAACGGGATGTTCACCGGCATGCCGGTGTAGGGCAGGAACCGTTTGGGGTTGCCAATCCAGCCATGCACGTAATCCGGTCGGAGCCGCTGCCGGACAACCGACAGCTGCGGTGCCAAAGCTTTGGGGTTGCCGGGAGGAGCGTAGTCACCAACAAGGTGGCACTTCACGCAGTAGTTGCCATTGGTGACGATCTTCATCGCGTCCGTGAGGTGCTCTGGGTAGACCTTCTCTCGCTCGGTGAGCGTGCTCGACTCGTACCGCGGGTCGTAGTCGTAGGGGAAGTCAGCACCATCGACGGCAGCAAAGTAGTTCACAAGCGCTGATGCCTGTTCGGCAGACAGATTGAACTTCGGCATCCTCAGGACTGCGGCAGGCCGAATCGGCTCGGGTGCCAGCAGGAAGGTGTGAAGCCAACTCGACTGTACCTTCTTGCCCTCCCCAACGAGCGGCGGAGGGAGCCAACCCCATGCGTCGTCAGCCTTGACGTTGGGGTTGATCTCCATCTCGTCTTCGATGACGACAGGGAACAATAGGCGAGCCAGATCTCCGCCGCGTGCGGGATACATCTTCCCTGCTTCGAGTGCATCCTCCGGCACGAAGATGTTTTGTGAACCAACTGCCCACGGCTCGCCATTGATGATCGCGTCCCGATACAGCATCAAAGCACGATGCGGGATGATTTCTGGATCTTCTTCCGCGTCTTCTCGCGCGATCGGGATGAAATCCTGATCGACCAGTTGCGGTTCACCGGTCTCCGAATCGAGCACCGACAGCCCATGCAGCGAAGCAAATCGCCTGCCTTGGACGTCGGTCACCAGCGAACTGGTCAACTCGTCCTGCGAGAAGTGCGGTTGCAGGAATGCGTAATCAGGAACAACGGGAGGATCGCTGATTGAATCTGGGTTGTAGCGGATGTCCCACCGCTCAGTTTCCAATACATGGCAGCCGCCGCAGTTGAACTGCTCAAGCACCACCTTCCCATCGAGCCGGGCCTGATCTCGAGGATTCGGGCGATGGAGAAACTCCTCTGATGGTGGCTCGGCAACCAGTCCCAGCACAAACGTCATCACAGATTCACGCTGTTCTGCGCTGAACGGGAACTGCGGCATGCGATACCGCTCGTTGTAGGACTTGTTTTCCGTCTTCTGGTAGTCGTAACTCCGCGGTGCACGGAGTTTCTGCCAGAGGAAGCCTTGGCGGTCGTGAGCAAGGAGTTTTTCCAAGAAGTAGCCCGTGTCGGGATCAACCGATTCCGGACTGACGTGGTGCTCTCGGGTGTCGGCGTAGGCAAGTTCCGAGGCTACCGGGGCGTCGACAAGTGCGTCGTCGCTATGACCGTGGTCTCCGTGACCTTCCTCGTGCTCACCGTGCTCGGCATGATCTGCGTGACTTTCGGCATGTTCATGGTCATCACCATGCGCAGCAGTCGTGTCGGCAGCATGAGCGTGATGGCCGTGGCCTCCCAACTCGCCCATCAGATAGGGCACGATCTGCTCAAAGGCAATCTTTGAGGATTCCTTGCGACCCCAGTCGGCGAGCGCCGCTCCGGCGGGCTTGGCATCTTCAAAGCCTGGGATGTTGTGGCAGGCATAGCAGGCCAACTTGCCAACGGTTTTCTTGCCGACGTATTCGAGCAACTGCTGGTCGCGGCCTTCGGCACCACTGGCCAACCCGACGAGCATGGCTTCATCGCCACCGACGTTGGCCATCGACTCGGGCAAACCGTTCTTGGCGTAGTCGCTGGCCTTTTCCTTGGTGAAGCGACCCTCGAGATAGAGCGTGGCCAACTCCTCAGTGGCGGCCCTCTCGTCTGCCGTGAGCGACTCGGCGTCGGGGATATCGGTGGCCTCCCAATCCTGCGTCGACTGCATCAGCCAGGCCACTGCGTCGGCAGCAGGGTCGCTCACCGTGCCGTCGGCCTCGGTGACGGGCTCAAGCAGCACGTTCGGCATCAAGGTCTTGGGGTGATAGCGGCTCGGCTCACGCAGCCAACTGTAGAGCCACGCTTCCCCGTTGGGATGTGAGGCAAGCTTCGCGCCGATCCTGGAGAGGTCAGGTCCCTGGTTGTTGCTGGCCCCAGGGAACTCTTCGTGCTGATGGCAGGCAAGGCACCCACGAACCTGCACCACCTTCTCGCCGCGTTCGGCGTCAGGTGCCGCGGTGATACCCTCATAGGGCGCGACATACTCAAACGGATCGCTGACGGCGTTGAGGTACGTGATGATGGAACGGATTTCGATCGGCTCATACCGCTCGCTTTCGGCGAGGCCGGGGCCGGACAGATGGTCCCACAGGCCGAAGAAGCGAGGCATTTTCGTCGAAGGCCGGAAGTCCATCGGGTTGCGGAGCCACGAATAGAGCCAGTCGAAACCGACCTTGGAGGAGAGGTGACGGAGGCTGGGGCCAACCTTGGGCAGGGCGCCGGGGGTATCAGGATCCTTGAGAAGTGGCCCAAGTGTGTGCGAACGGGCTGTGAGCACGGCATCGTCTCCAGCCTCGGCGTCCTCCCTAATCAGGGTGGCCAGTCGCTGACGGGCTGCCGCGGTGTCAGGGGCATTTCGCACGTTTTCAGCCAAACTGACGGCCGTCGGGGCCAACTCTGCCAAGCCCGGGTCGGTCAACAAGGCCTCGGCGACCTCATGGAAGGTGGGGCTGACCCGCATGTCGGGGCCGATCCGGGTGTCTGGTCCGGCGTAGCCGTTGATTTCGTGGCAGCCGTAGCAACCGTACTCGCGAATGGTGTGGTAGCCCTGCACCAACTTGGGCGCTGGCGGCTCGGGAAAGCGGCTGCTCGGTTCCAGGTCGACCACCTGGTGGTGACACTTCAAGCAACTGGATTCCTCGAATCGCTCCGAGAGCATCGGGTAGATCCAGTGATGGTTGTCGAACCAACCGTATTCGTCATGCCAGTCGTGGGCTTCCTTGGGGGAGTTTGGTGAGTGGGAGGACCACTTAAAGGACGTGGCACTTCCCTGCCCTTCGTGGCAGATCGTGCAGCCAAACTGCTGCTTGGGGTGCGGGCTCAGCGAACCGACAAACAGATCGAGACGCGGGTGGCTGGCGTAGGGTTGTGGCACGCCTCGCCGAACGGTCAGCGTCAGCGGGGCACCCCAACTGGGGCTCTCCACCAGACCAGCGATGGCCACGTCTCGGGCAAAGGTCCGACCTCCATCGATCGCCTCAATCACGTCGCCGGACATGAGACCAGCGACCGCGGCAGGGCTCTCGGGACGAACCACCGTCACCGTGGGGTCGTCAGCATGGAACAACCCAGCTTCCGCGAACCTCAAGCCATAGAGTTTCTCAACCTGCTCGTTGCCATCTCCCTCGACGGCGACCGCTTTCTCAGCAACCCCTTCGGCCACAACCGCGGCTTCGCCAAGCGACTCAGCAGGATCTTCAGGCGTGGCGAGCGTGAGGGTCAGCAGTTCCGTCTGCGGGTAGCCTGCGGCAGTTGGGTTGCCAGGAGCGGACTTCTCGATGCCCTGGTGGCACGTAGTGCAGCGGTCAAACCGAGCAACGTCACGAAAGTTGTTGTTGAATGTCAGGTCTGGCAGCCAGATCTGGTCGATCCGCAGCGGGCCACCAAAAGCATCGAGCACCGGCAACTCAAGGATCGTCTTGCCGAGATTATTCGCCTTGTCGTCGCGGGTCTTTGCCAGCATGTCGAGGCTTTGGCGGTGGTCCGCGAGTGCCTTGGCTGCGGCGTCTTCAACAGCGGTGATTTCGCGAAGGATTCGCTCGAGATCCTTGCGATGGGTGGTGTCAGCCTGGGTGGCGAGTGTCGCCTCGTTGACTTTGGCGGTGGATGCGTCGGCAAGCGCCTGAAGTTCGTCCAGGCGGCGCTGTGGCGCCTCCTCTGCCACGGCGAGTTCGAAGTCGGCGCGGGCTTTATCGAACTGTGCCTTCAACAGTTTGAGTTGACCCGCCGACTGCTCTTCCCGGTATACGCAGCGATCGACAATGTCACGAAACCGCTGCAACAGGTCACCACGGAGCACGAATCGCTGATCTGGATCGGTCGTCGAGGTCAGACGCTCGACATCAGCTCGAGCGAGATCGGCCGCTTCCACGTCGGCTGGCACGCTCTGCACCTTCTGCAAGAAAGCCGTCGTGAGCGCGGGGTCGAGGTCGGCACGACGAACTTCAGCCACCGCCTCTTCCAACTCCTTGGCACGCTGCGTGTAGGCTTGCGACTCCTGTTCCGCAACACGTGCGGCAGCCGTCCACGTTTCGAGATTGCGAAACTCTCTCTGGTACTTCTTCCAGGGACGGTTGTGATCTGCCACCAGCATGGCGACCGTAGCAACAAGCAGGGCGATGGCCGACACGCCGAAGACGACGTGCAACACCTTCAGGTCGCGCCAGGTCTGTTCTGTTGCGGGCATGACGAGCTTTTCTCTTCCGGGCGTGTCTTGAACTGTGAACAGGAACGAGTAAACCACCAACCTGATGCCAGCCCCCGTGGAGGCTGTCGAAGCCGAGAACCTGAACGCTCACGTCAGAAGTTGAGTGAGATTTCCGGGATACTCACGATGTATTTTAGGTTGACCGTCCAACGCAGGATCATCTTGAGTGGCAAACTCAGCATCAGCAGCATGAGATTGGCCATCACCATGTATCGAATGAGCCCCATCTTCGCGTAGTAGCGACGGAAGATGGTGACTGCCATCAGCGGTGGCAGGAGCACGAGATAGGCACCGAGCAGAATCAGCCCGGGAGCTTCACGCAGAAGGATGGTGCCAATCTGCACGTACCACGCGCTGCCAGCGGCGGCGACCGGAAGCGGCCGGTCAAACAGGCCGACCCAAAACATTTGCGGCAGGTCGACGTTGTTGAGCACCTCAACCTTGTAAGGGCTCCAGTATTCGAAAGGCCCGAAGAAGTTCCAGTTCGGGCCTCGCAGGAACGTGCCCAGGATGATCAGGGTGATCCACAACTCAAGGAAGCCAAACTGGAAGGTGAGATAGGCGAACTTCCGCTCCGCGATCGTGTAGTAGCCATTCCCCTTCTTATTAAAGTCGATGTATGGCAGGGCCATCAGGCCGAAGATCACGAGGCTTGGCAGCACCACACCCGCATACCAAGGGTCGAAGTAGACGAGCATCTCCTGCAGCCCGAGGAAGTACCACGGTGCCTTCGAAGGATTTGGCGTCTTCACGCTGCTTGCCGGCTCTTCGAGTGGGGCAGGCAGAAGAATCGCCCACGCGAGCAGGAACGCCGTGACGGCGACCATGCAGATCAGTTCGGTGTAGACAAGATCTGGCCAGACGAGCACTTTCTCGTCGTTGACCTTCTCGATCGGGGGCTCACCCAGCAGCATTCGCTCGTCGTTAACCACGGCTTGCTTGGTGGCGACCCAGGTGAAGAACGCGAGCAGGAACACCAGCCCCACGATCGGCACGTTGTCTGCCTTCATCACGATCAACGCGAAGTTTTGGTCCGCCATCGACAGGCCCATTAACAACAGGGCCACGTTGAAGATCGTCCAAGCCACCATCGGTTGAACGAAGAACTTCCGGTAGACAAAGAAGCCGACGAGCAACACGGTCGTGCCGACGGTGTAGTTGACAGGGCCGGAGAGCGTGTTGACCAGATTTCGGGCCGCATCGGGGAGTGCCGGGACCGTTCCCGCCGAACCGGATAAGGCCAGGCTTCCGAGCACCATCATGACGCACGCGAAGACGGTCCACACGACCGCCCACACCGGTTGGTGCTTTCGCTGCCAGAGAATTAACGCTGCAATACCATTCATGATGGCAATCGCAGCGTAGTAGCCACCAAGGAATCCCGAGACGTCCTTGAGGAACAGTTCGTTCGAATGCATGGCCGAGCCGGGCGTTTTCTAGGGTGGTGGAAAATGAAGGAAACGGTGGGAAGGCTGCCAGGTTCGCGATTCCGCGAACGCCGGCATCTTCGACGAAGGATTACAGCGGACCGCTAATGCCGCCGTCCTTGCGGACTCTCCAAAAGTGAATGGCGAGCAACAGCGCCACGGCGAGAGGAATCGCAATGCAGTGGAGAACGTAGAAGCGATTCAGCGTTTCCTCGCCAACGAACCGGGCACCGAGGAGACCAAAGCGTGCGTCGGAGCCGTCGGTGATCATGTCGAGGCCACCGATGGTCAAGAGCTGCTGCCCCGGGCCTTCGTAGCCCAGGAGCGGCGTCGCGCGGGCCATGTTGGAACCGACCGTGATCGCCCAGATCGCCAACTGATCCCAGGGCAGCAGATAGCCTGTGAAGGAGAGCAAGAGCGTGAGCAGTAGGAGGATGACGCCGATCACCCAGTTAAACTCCCGTGGCGGCTTGTAGCTGCCGGTCAGGAACACGCGATACATATGGAGCCAGGTCGTGATCACCATCGCGTGCGCACCCCATCGATGGAGTTCGCGGAGTATCCCCAGGCTCGTGACGTCGCGAAGGGCCAGGATGTCGTTGTAGGCCCACTCGAGCGTTGGCCGGTAGTAGAACATCAGCAATACGCCGGTGACCGTCTCTACCAAGAAGAGGAAGAAGGTCACTCCACCCATGCACCACGTGAAGGAGAGCGCAATGCCCTGCTTCTTGATCGACACCGGGTGCAGATGCAAGAAAAAATTGGTGAGCATCACGACGATCCGGTTTCGCCGGTCGAGCGGCATGGGATGCCGGAAAATGCTCTTCCAAATCTGCGAGTTGCGAATCGTTTCGCCGATAGCCATGAGTGTGTCCGAGTCTGCTGCAGTCGAGTGAAAGTGGTAACCGTTGGCGAGTGGCGGCCTTTAGGCCGTCACAAACGAAGCTGGGTCAGCCCACTGGCCCAACTCTTCCTGGAACGTGCGGCTCTTGTCGACCTCGAGTTGGCCGTCGTCTGAGACCTGAATGGCATACCGCTCGAGCGGCCGCGGAGCGGGTCCTTCGAAGTTGACGCCATCTTTGTAGAAGCCACTGCCGTGGCACGGGCATTTGAACTTCTGCTCGGCCTCCAGCCAGTTCGGGGTGCAGCCGAGATGCGTGCAGACCGTTTTGAGGGCGTAGATCTGTTCCACGCCCTGGAACTCACTGTTCACCACCCACACGCCGTACTGCGCGACGAACTTCGTTTCCACCTTGCC
>JBMTLP010000009.1:0-21289 GCA_049433245.1 Pirellulales bacterium | reverse complement strand
GATGGCTTGAAGGGGAGGTGAGGCCGCCGGAGGGCTGGAAGTGATCAGGCGATCGTCGCCGCCGGCGGTGGTGCGCACAAGTTGAAACGGAATCCCGTGTATCCTTTGCTCTTCGGCGTGCTGCAGAGAGGCACGGGGTCGTGTGACGAGGGGAAGACGCTGGCATGCACACAACGTTTTGGATCGTGGCTTGGCTCGCTGCGGCGGGGCGAGCCACGTGTTCTTTGGTTCCATCCCGCTCGACGCTCCCAACTGGGCCGGGTGTGTGGTGGGGCCTTGCGTGGGTGTTGGCCGCCCTGGGAACGCTGCCAGCCGGGGCGGCGGCGGATGGTGATGTGGTGGTGGCCACAGAGGAGGCGTCGTCTGCGTGGGCGTATCGACCGGAGTTGCTTCGGCCATTTTGGGTGGGGGATGTTGTTGAGGCGGAATCAGTCTTGTTCATCCGCGACGAGGGGGGCGATAAGTCGCGGGCTTCGGTGCTGTTCCCGATCGTCGAGGTGATCGCCGTGCGAAACTCCGCTGGCGATGTGACCTATGAAGAAGGACGCGACTACGTCGTGACACCGGGCAGCCGAGAGATTGTGCTGTCGGCGGGGTCACGGATTGTGTCGACGGCGGCTGCCGAACTGCGGCGGCCTGCCGGCACGCAGAAGTACGCACTCACGCACCGCGACGGGAACGGCGAGATCCTTTTCGGAGCAGGCCTTGAGTATGCATCGATGCAGACCTGCATCACGTATCGCCGCGAGCAGGAAAAGTGGAAGTCGGCTTTTCCCACCTTTGATCCCGCCCGCCTGCCGCGGTCCGTTGTTCGCCTCAACACCAAAGAGCCGCTCTCTATCGTCACTCTCGGTGACAGTATCTCCGAAGGGGCAAACGCGTCTGGAATGTACGAAGAGGCTCCGTTTCAGCCGGCCTACCCGGAGCTTGTCCGTCGCCACCTCGCCGAGCGCTTCGGCGGACATGTGCAGATGACGAATCTCTCGGTGGGAGGCATGGACTCCGCCTGGGGGACGACGCAGGTCGACAAAGTGGTGGCGGCGAAGCCGGATCTCGTGATTCTTGCCTTTGGAATGAACGACTCGGCGGGGCGGTCGGCCGCGTCGTTCAAAGAGAACATCGCGTCGACGATGGTAGCGATCCGTGAAAGCCTGCCGGAGTGTGAGTTTATCCTTGTCGCCGGGATGCTTGGTAATCGTGACTGGCCACGGCTCAAGCAGGAGGCGTTTGGGGAGTACCGAGCAGCGCTTGTCGAGCTTGCATGTCCTGGGGTGGCCGTCGCCGACCTGACGACGGTCTGGGAGGGATTCTTAGACCGTAAGCGCGACTGGGATCAGACGGGCAACGGGGTCAACCATCCCAACGACTTTGGCCACCGCGTGTATGCCCAGGTGATCGCGACGCTCCTTACCGAGCCTGTGGCAGAGCCGTGATGCCTGAGGGGGCAACGTCGAGATGGCCGCTTTGGCTTGGTGCCGGCCTAGGCGCTGGTCACTTGCGCGAGGACGGCCCCGTTTTCTTGGGGACTGCTTTTCCTTCTTGTGAGAGGTCGTACGTACCACTCACGAAGTTGGGGTTTGGGAGAGGGAGCACCGCGTGCGTGCTCGTGAGGTGCTGCTCAAGCAGGGCGTCAAGCTGTTCCACTCGCTGGGGGTCTGTTTCCGCGAGGTTTCGCGTTTCGCCAGGATCCTCCTGAACATTGAAAAGTTGGTAGCGATGCCGGCCGTGATCGCCGCCAAAGAAGATGCGAATCAGTTTCCAGTCACCGCTGTGGACGCACGCCGAAGGCGGTAGCCAGTCGGGCACGCTCGGGTTGTGGGGAAAGTAGGTGAAGATCGCTTCGCGGGTGAGCGATTCCCCGCGGAGGGCCGGCACGATGCTGATGCCGTCAAACTGCTGGCCGGGCTGCGGCGTGAGGGTGAGCATCTCGAGCAGGGTGGGGTAGTAGTCGCAGCTCTGGATCGGTTCGTTGCATCGGGAGCCGGGAGTCGTCACGCCCGGCTGCACAACGATTGCTGGACCGCGGATCCCGCCTTCATACACCGTGGCCTTGCCGCCACGCAGCGGAGCGTTGCTCGTGGGCGTCGTGTCGTCGACTTCGTTGTACATGTTGCCTCCGTTGTCAGAGGCGAAGATCACGATCGTGTTGTCCGCGAGGTTGAGTCGATCGAGGGTGTCGAGCAGTGTGCCGACCGCATCGTCCATGCTTTCGATCATGGCGGCGTAGGTGGGGCTTCGCTGGGGATTCGTGGGATCGACGGTCTCGCGGTAGGCGTCGATCAACTCGCGCTTCGCGTCGAACGGCGCGTGCACGCTGAACATCCAGTAGTTGAGGAAAAACGGTTCATCGCGGTGGTGCTCGAGAAAAGCGACAGCCTCCTTGGCCATGCGGTCTTCGAGGTGTTGGTTAGGCGTGTCGTGGTCCGGATCAAAGTCTGCAAACTTCCACGGGGCCACATAGCTGCCGGCGGGGCCTGGGCCGGGGTGGTGCGGCACGTCGACATCAAAGCCATGCTGCAGGGGGGAATAGGGTTCGGCGCCGAGATGCCATTTTCCAAAATGGCCGGTGGCATACCCGTTTTCCTGCAGCGCCTCAGCAAGCGTGTGGTAGCGGGTGTCGAGCCGTGAGACCGAGCGAGGGATCGTGGAGAAACGATTGGATGGACCGCGCTCGGTTGCCGTGGCCTGCAAAACTACTTCGGGAAGATGGCAGTTTGGCGACGTGATCCCGTGCCGGGCAGGACTGAGTCCGGTAAGGATGCTCGCGCGGGTTGGGGAGCAGAGTGGGCTCGCGGAATACGCCCTGGAGAAGGTCATGCCGCGGGCAGCGAGCCGTTCAATGTTTGGCGTCTTATAAAAGGTGGTGGTGTCAAAGAGCGTCGTGTCGCTCCAGCCGAGGTCGTCGGCGAGGATGAAGAGCACGTTGGGACGGGGCTGGTCAGCACGCAGCGGTGAGGCCATGCCGGCAACTGCGACAGCTAAGGCAGTGACGGCGAAGAGCAGGGCATGGCGGAAGAGCATGGTGAGGTCCTTCTTTCGGTGAGCCGTTGCGAAGACCCGGTTTGATTTGGAACGCCCCGGCGAAGCGGGTGTTTTGACTTTGTACGGAAGGGCCGATAGTTTCCAGCGGAGAAGCCTGACCAACATCCTCCACCGAATCGCGCTATGTCATTTGCTAACGCCACGATCATGAAGAAGGCCAACGTGTACCACGACGGCCGTGTCACCAGCCGATCCATCGTCACCAGTGACGGCGCCTCGAAGACGTTGGGCGTCATGCTTCCTGGCACCTACTGTTTCAACACGCAAGCCCCCGAGGTCATGGAGATCACGCAGGGCGCTTGCCGCGTGCGAATTGGCGATCAGGAGGCTTGGCTTGACGTGAGGGCCGGTGAGCAGTTTGACGTGCCCGCCAACTCGAGTTTCGACATCGAGGTGACATCGCTGCTCGACTACATTTGCCATTTTGCGTGATTGGTGCCGAGCCGTTTAAGACAGCGTGTAGGGTTTGCGGTATTCCTTCGTAAGCCAGCGTGCTGTTTCTTCGTCGCCGACGAGTGCCTCAGTCTTGGGATCCCAGTGGATCTTTTTGCCGGTTCGCACCGCGATGTTGCCAAGGTGGCAGACGGTGGCGCTGCGGTGGCCAATGCTGATGTCTGCAGCCGGGGTGGCTCGCGTTTTCACGCACTCCAGGAAGTTGTTGATGTGGGCGTAGTTGGCGGCTCGGCTCTCAGACGCAGGGAGGCTTGCGACGTTGCCTTCGAGCGTGAGAGGTGCTGGCACATCGATGCCGTCGAGGATCGCCGGAGAACTCACTCGCACGCCCCCGCGCCACACAAACAGCGACCCCTTCTCGCCAAGAAACTCGGTGCCCTGTTCTTTGCTCGCAGCGCCAGGAATCTGGCGGCAGTTCATCACCACACCGCTGGCGTAGGTGTAGGTGATGTCGGTGCGGTCGGGCGTTTCGTACCAGCCCTCGGGATGAAACACGGCAGAGCCCTCAACACTCACCGGCCCGCTCTCATCCATGCCTAGGCCCCACTGGGCGATGTCGAGGTGGTGGGCGCCGAAGTTTGTCTGTTGGCCACCGCTGTAGTCCCAGAAGAAGCGGAACAGGTAGTGCACGCGGTTGACGTTATAGGGGCGCAGCGGCGCGGGGCCGAGCCAGCGATCGAAGTCGAAGCCCTCTGGTGGCGTTGAATCAGGCACGGGGGAGCCTGCGCGAGCAATCCAGTTCGGGCCGGGCAGCGTGACGTTGACTGCTTTCACCGTGCCAAGATGTCCCTTCTGGACAAGTTCGGTCGCGAACTGGAACTCCAGGCCACTTCGCTGCATCGTGCCGGTCTGCACCACGCGTCCGTGCTTCCGTGCCGCCTCAATCATCGGCCGGCCCTCTCCGATGACAAGCGTGAGCGGCTTTTCGCAATAGACATCTTTGCCCGCCTGGCAGGCTTCGATCGTCATCAAGGCATGCCACTGGTCGGGCACAGTGACCACGACGGCGTCGAGGTTCTTGTCGTCCAGGAGACGTCGGTAGTCGTCGGTGAGCGTGGCCGAGTGATCAGCCTCTTTCCGGAGAAATGCGTCGGCTTCTGCGAGGTGTTTCGCATCCAGGTCGCACATCGACTCGATGTGGTTGAGGAAGTACTGCATGTTGTTGCGGGGACCACCCTGGTTCCCAACGCCGATCATCCCAACTCGCACTCGCTCGCTGGGAGCCTCGGCAGCAAAAGTGCTGCGGTAACTCTTGGCCGTGAGGCTCGAAAAGAGACCGGCGTAGAGCGAACGGTTGAGGAGAGCTCGGCGTGAAAAGGAAGACATGATGTTCCTTGGATGGATCTGCGGAATCTACGGCGGAGCACTCACGGCACAGCGCTCAAGGCACAGCGCTCAAGGCAGCCATGAGCCCCCGCGTCTCATTCGGCCTCACCGAGCCATCAACCTACCTCCGGGACGATACCTTGAGAACCGGCGACGATCGACCTGCCGCGCGGGATTGAGCTGTGCTCGTTAGCCTGCGGCCCGGCGCACAAGGAAGACGCCGCCGGCCGTTTCTTGATAGCACACGCCTGATGGCCTGATCAGGCCGGTCATCTGCAGCGTGTTCCAAGTGGAGCTGCTGAGGTTTCCACGTGAGGCAACTACGCCCTGCGCTTTTGGGAGGTGCCAGTTATCGGCGGCGGTGCCTACTGGGAAAGAGTCGCTGCTTCGTTGACAATGGTGGGATGAGAAACAGCGGCTGGCGACAAAACTTGCGGCAAACGCCTTTCAGATGGACGATGGGCCTCGTCATCCTGTTTGCGTTGACAGCGCAGCCGACAGCTCGGGCCATCACCGGCGAGGCCGATCGCGATGCCAACAAGCAGAAACGTGTGCTGGTGATCGACCAGGATGGGGCGACACGTCCCGCGTTTGTGCTCTTCATGGAGGCCTTCCGGAAGGGATTGGCGAGTGGTGGAGGAGGGCCCTTCGATGTCTTTGTTGAGAATCTCGAACTCACACGACTGGGGCGGGATGCCAGTGACCTGCACGAGGCCGCAGACTGGCTCAATGCAAAGTATGGCGATGCATCCTTTGATGTGATCGTGCCAACAAGTCGCGTGTGCTGCGACTTAGTGCTGGCGAGCGGAGTTGCTTTTTCTCAGCACGTGAGTGTCGTTGGGGTCGAACGGCCGGGCGAGCAGCCCGTGAGCGATGCGCTCCAGAAGCGTTACGTATCGGTGTCAGCGGAATCACAGGTGGCGGCGACGATCGAGATAGCATCGAGGCTCTTTCCGCGGTCGGGCCGAGTGGCCTTGATCGGGCAATCAAGTCCGCATCCCAGTTATGCGGAATATGTCGTAGAGGATGCCCGTGCTTCCGCGGAGCGGCTGCGGTTGGAGTTTGTTTCGCTGGTGGATCTGCGATTTGATGAAGTCCTAGCGGCTGTACGCGACCTCCCTGCCGATTCGCTGGTGATCTATGTGGGGTATTGGGGAGACGAGACGACGGGCGCGGCGGTGCCAGCCGAGGCGCTCGAAGATGTTTGCCAGGAATCGCGAGCACCGGTCTTTGGCGTCGCTGAGACCTACGTTGGGCGAGGTATCGTGGGAGGCGCCGTCACGGACATGGCGGCGATGGGGGAGCAGGCGGGCCGGTTGGCCGCGGCTATCAGCCGTGGGCCGCTGCCCGAGCCCGTGCAGGTGCCCGTCGTGGCCACGTTTGATGCGCGGGCGCTCAAGCGGTTTGGGGTGCCACGTTCGCGACTCCCAGCCGATGCCCAGGTGCTGTTTGAGACTCTAACGTTTTGGCAGCGGTACTGGCTGCAGATGCTACTGACCGGGCTGGTGGTCGTCGTTCAGGCGGGCCTGATCACCGCGCTCGTGGTGAACCTGCGAAGGAGGGTGGCCGCGGAGCGGATGGTCAGCACGCAGCGTGATCAGATGATCCATGCCGGCCGGGTGTCGACGCTCGGTGAGTTCGCTGCGTCGCTCGCGCACGAACTCAGTCAGCCCCTCGGCGCCATTCTCAATAATGTGGAAGTCGCCGGGATGCTCCTGGGCAAAGAAGCACTTGGGGCCGGCGACCTCACCGAACTGCGAGAGATCGTCAAAGACATCGCTGCCGACGAGCAGCGGGCCGGGGAGGTGCTTGAGCGCATTCGCAGCATGGTGCGGAAGCAACGCTTTACCCCGGCAAAGTTGACACCCCTCGAGCTTCTTAAGGGGGTACAGGCTCTTGCTCGCCCCCGCTGCGCGGCGGAGTCAATCACCCTGGGGATCGAGTGCGAGGCGGACCTGCCGAACATCGCCGGCGACCGCATCCTGCTGCAGCAGGCATTGTTGAACTTGGTCGGCAATGCCTGCGACGCAATTTGCCAAACGTCAACGCCCCGTCAAACTGGCATGATAGTTCTTCGCGGTCGCGAGGTATCTGGATGGGTTGAACTCTCGGTTGTCGATGACGGCGGTGGTATCATAGATGGTTCAGTGGAGCGGGCACGCGAGCCGTTTCACACGACCAAAGAAGATGGGCTCGGTGTGGGCCTGGCCATTGTGCAGTCGATCATGGAGCAGCATGACGGCCGGTTTGATCTGGAGAACAACACCGGCCGGGGAGTCACGGCTCGCCTGCTTGTTCCAACCATACATGAAGGGAGATCGTAGTGAGCGCAACGTTGCATGTGATCGACGATGATGAATCGTTCCTCCGCAGCATGGCCAGGCGGCTGAGTGGTCACGGCTACGCTGTGGCCACCTACAGATCGGTGGCGGATTTCTTGATCCGCGAGGAGCAGGGCGAGCCCGGCTGTGTGCTGACGGACTTGCAGATGCCTGGTCACGACGGGTTTTTCCTGCAGCAGGCGATTGGGCGTTCGCCAAATCCGCTACCGGTAATCTTTGTGACCGGGAAAGGCGACATACCCGCGAGTGTGCGGGCGATGCGGGAAGGTGCTGAAGACTTTCTCACCAAGCGGGTGCAGACGCCCGAACTGCTCGCGGCCATCGCTAGGGCCATCGCCAGAAACGAACAGGAACGGCAGCAGCGAGCGATGACGAATGAGGCGAGAAGGCAGGTCTACTCGCTCAGTAAACGCGAACTACAGATGCTCGTGGGGGTGGTGAGGGGGCTGCAAAACAGGGACATGGCGGAACTCTACGAACTCTCGGAACGGACCGTGAAGTACTACCGTACGATGCTTACGAGACGGCTGGATATCTACGCGTCGGTCGACCTCGCTCGACTCGTGCAGGACGCGGGCATGTCGATTGAGCAGCTTGAAGAACTTGCCGAGAGTCGCGAAATGGAGCGGAGCTAGCTTCGGCCGGTCTCTCCATGAAACTCGGACCACACGTGCTTGTCGGTATGTTCGGGGCCCCAGTTCCCAATCCCAATCGGGTTGCGGACGTCGCGTTGGCCGTGTGACGCAGTTCATGCGAGTGTCGAGACTTTCGCACTTCGCCGGCGAAGCCGCCACCAACCAGCAGTTCCTGCAGCCATGCCGGCGAGCACCCAGCTACTTGGCTCAGGCACCGGGGCTGCCTGTACGGCGCCGATGTTGCGAAATCCCAATCCATTCGTTCGCGGGCTTCCGTAGACATCAAACAGCAGAGGCTGGCCATTAATGGGGTTGATCAGTTCGTTGGCTCCACCCACTCCTGCATCGCTGACGGCATCGACCAGTGGACTTGTCGACAGCGGCACGGCTCCCAGCGGAAGCGATTCGAAGAAATCGACGCCGGTGATCTCAGAAATAGCAAAAGTATCGCCGCTGGTGATCAGTGATGCGTTGTTGAACAGCGCCTGGAGGGCGGCCTGGTCCTGGCTGGCAGTCGCCATGATGAAACTGAACGCATCGGCAGTCAGATCCCCGCCGGTCAGTTCGATGTAGGTATCGTTGCCGGCAAAAAAGGTGTCCCAGTTCAGCGGAACCACCACACTGGATTCGAAGTTGAGCGTTCCCCCCAAAGCCGCGGTCAATGGCATGCCTTGATTGCCAAACGGCTGATCGGCTCCGCCGGTAAAGATTGAGTTGTAGAGAATCGACGACGCCGTCACGTTGGCCACAGAATCGGAATCCACAAGAATCCGTTGCGTCTGCTGCAGCGTTTCCCCGCCATTCAACTCCAGAATGCTGTTGGTGAAGTTGAGCGTGCCATCTGTACCACCAACTTCCCCTGTGATCTGCAGTCCACCGGAGTTGCTGAGAATAGAGGAGACAATGTTGGCGGTCCCACCGACCCAGAGAAGTGCACCCGCACCATACGATCCTGTGATGGTCGAGTTCTGCATGTTGAGCGTGCTGGAACCCCCGCTGATGCTCCCATTGAATACCACGTTGTCGTCACCGACTGGCTGGATATCGCCAAATGGAAAATTTCGATTGAGGGCAATCCCGTCGAGATTCAAGGTGGCACCCTCGCGAGCATCAAACGCACTGCGGCCATCGACACCGGTGTAGTTGACGATGTTGGTAAAGCGGCCTCCATCCACGTTCAGGGTCGCCTTGTCGTTGACGCTGAGCAGGGACGCGACGCCATCCGCGTTGAGGTTTCGGATCGTGACACTCAAGCCACTGTTGTCTTGGCCAAAGATGCCGACTTCAGCGAAGGAGACACCTGGCGTCACGACAACATCGCCGGACACCAGTGGAGGCGAGTAGGCACTGCCGATGATGTTGTTCTTGGTTGCAAGAAGGCCTCCAGAGGAAACGTAGCTGGGATTCGCGACAAGCGTTGCACCGTTGCCCTCAACGGTCACTGACTCGGTGAAGCGGGTCAGCCATGTGGCGTCGCCTGCAAGCGGCGCACCGTTGTCTGCATCAATCTGCAGCCCGCTCTGAAGTCGGATCGTGTCGACACCAGGGGTCGTGTTGGCCTGATCGACCGCCCAGGCAAACGACCCGACGGTGCTGGTCGTGCCCCAATAGTTGAGCGTGACGTCAAAGTCGGCAGCGTTTGCAGCAACGCCGCTCGCCAGCAGCAAGACAAGCAGGGCGGATCGCCGCAAGAGGGCATGAGAGATACAACGACTCAACGAGAGACGGCGGGGCATGGTGGTGGTTCCGAGGGCCGACTGCCATGACAGCAGTGGGAGAAAGGAGAGGAGAAGGCTTCCTCCAGCGTCTGCCAGCGGCCGAGGCTCCTCTGTTCCACTTCTGCCTCGTCATGTCATCCCAGGGGAAAGCTGGTCGACCATGCCAAGAGACTGGTGATCCTCACGCTTCTGCCAAAGGATGGCTCCGTCTTCTCAGACAAGCGGGATGCCGAAGAGGATTCCCGGACGAAGCGATGACGCTGGCAAACAGAAGAACTCAACCAAGCGCGGAACAATGCCACCCGCCAATGGGCGAGCGGAGAGGAGCCGAAACGGCTCACAGGCGCTGGGAGAAAGTCACGAGCAACTCGAGAGATCAAGAAAATGGATTCTCACGAAACCATCGTAACGATTCTGACAGGTCTCTGCAACCGTTCAGTATGCGAACCACCCCAACGGAGTCGGGCTACACGACGAACGAGAAAATCGCGAAGTAGTGGCAGGCGCTCCCGCCCAGCACAAACACGTGCCAGGTGGCGTGAAAGTAGCGGACCCGGTGATCGAGCACGAGAAAGATAACGCCCACTGTATAGATCACGCCCCCGGCGGCCATCCACGCGAGGCAGGCCAGCGGCACAAACGGGGCGAGAATCATCGCCGGAAGCCAGCCGAGCGCCACATAGGGCAGGGGGGAAAAGGTGTGGTCGATGCGATGCTCTGCGAGCACCTTCGATGCGAAGCCCAACAGAGCCGCTCCCCAGAGCAGGACCAGCACGGGCATGGTCCAAGTTGAGGGGAGGTAGGCGACGAGAAAGGGCGTGTAGGTGCCGATGATCAGCAAGAAGATGACGCCCTGATCCCAGACACTGAGGCGGTACTTCCAATCGGGCTGCTGTACGCCGTGGGAGAGGGTGGAAGCAGCGTATGTCGCCACGAGAGTCAGGGCGTACATTCCGCAGGCCAAGGCAATGGTCCAGTGGGTGCAGCTTGCCAGCAAGGCGACCGCCCCACCCATGCTGAGCACAACGCCAGCGGCGTGCGTGATGGTGTTGGCAAACTCCTGACGGCCATCGCGGGTTGGACGGGGGGCGGTGCTGGGCATGGCGTGTGAACAACGAGGGGTCGCGGTGCGGTTCCGGCGCGATCGCTCGAGTGGCTCCGACCTACAGGATGCGACCGGCTCAACGACAGGATCGTCTCCAGAGGGTATCCGGCAACTGGCCGCTCCACCAAGACATCTCGTTTCCCGCTCGAGCAGCGAGTGGAGCCGGCGAGAAGATCGCTGCGGAGTTCGAGGGCTGTGACGATTTGGAACGGCCAGGCGTCAGCACATCGAAGCGTGCGATGCGGGAACTGGTAGGGAAAAGCAGGGTTTGCAAGAAGTTACGCCCGGCGACAGCGACGGCCGATGCCTCGAAGAACCCCACGCCAAACGTGCTTGGCCGCATGCGCCATCTCGTTTTTCCGCCGGCCCGTGGGGGTTGGTCTTGGCTGCCATCGCATGGATGAAGCACATCTCGTCGACGAGTTCACCGAGTTTGGGCAGTAGGTCGCTGGTCATCGTGCCGCTCTCGCTCCGCGGCGGAAACTCCCACTGCGGCTTCATCAGGTTGCCCTGCTCACCCTGAAACGTGATCAGTTTGTCACCATCAACCGGCATTGGCGTGTCGTGGCGGCGGATCAGTTCTGGCTTGTAGTCGAAGGTGTCGACACGGGAGAGGGCGCCCGAGCAGAAGATCAGGACAACATTCTTGGCCTTCGGCTCGAAGTGTGGTGGCCAGGGAGCGTAGGGAGCCGCCGGATCGATCAGGGGGCGAATCGGCCGTTCGCCAGATGGGCTGGCAGCGGTGGCCGCTTGGGCCTCTTCCGCCAAGAACTCTGTCAGGGCGATCCCACCCACGTCCGGTTCCGCCGTGTGCGAGAAACTGCCGACGGTCGAGCAGATGGCGTCCGGCGTGGGTCAACTGACGCCGCATGGCGTGGTTCCCCTTCCTCTCAAAACGCTTAGCCAGAGAAGAAACCCACACTCAACGAAAACGGCTGCTGACGATCCGTGGGTGAAGGTCATCGTCCACCGGCTGCTCGCCTTGCCTGAAAGCGCGTGCTACGGTTGAATTCCGGAATCGGGTGTCAACGGAGGCAGACGTGCTCCGTCGATGCGGCCCGAGGGCGTGCGAGCCGGCAGCCGACCATTTATTCGCCTACCAGTTCTGCTCACGGGTGCTCCTCATCATCAGCTTCCACACAAAGTTCTTTTCGCGGATGCCGCGTGCGACGGTCCGCCGCCGCAGCCACGCCACCACTGTCGTTGGGATTGCCCCTGAGCAGCTTGAGGCTCGGCGGGCCCTGGCCGCAGACAGCTCGGTTGCACCCGCGCTGGACACCACCACCAGTGTGTTTGTAGGTGGATCGCTGATCGGCCCGAGTCCTGTTGTTTTTGGCAAGAGCGAGATCGTTGGGAATGACGTGAAGAGCTTCGTCGTGACCGACGTGCCCGAGGGTTCCGTTGTCGAAAAGTGGGACCCCGTTTCCAGCACGTGGATCGACGTGTCCACTGAGCCTACGACCAGTAACCCGGTGGTGCTCCTGCAACTTCTGGCCAACCGTGTGATCCACCAGGGAGACCAGGTGAGATGGATACCAGCTGCTGGGTCGACAGGTCCGGTGGCCAAGGCTTTTGAAATCATCGGCTGGGATGATGGCACACAGCCGATTCCACCCGATCCCAGCCTCGTGCCGAGTGTGGTCCAGAATCTTGCGGCAACGCCGACTGGGGTTGGTGACCTTGCGGTTGCGTGGGAGCCATCAGCTTTCGGAAACCCTGACGCCTACACCGTCACGATGACCGAGACCACTGTCTCGGGCGGGGCAGCCGCAGGAAAGGTCACGGGTATTCTGGTCACATCGGAGACGTCGCTTGAGTCATCACAGCTTGCCGCAGAGAACGCCTACGCCTTTCTGGTGACGGCAAGCAATCGCGAGGGAACGAGTCCGTCCGCGATAACGTCATTTGGGCCCGTCGAGAGCATTGCCTCGCAGCCCATCGCCCTCCAGGCGGCTGTGGGACCAGGCACTGGTGAAGTGGTGCTTTCATGGGAGCCACCAGTCGATGACGGTGGATCGGCTATCGCGTTTTACACAGCGACGGTGTATCAGGCCAACGAGCAGCAGACCGTCACAACGAGTGCTCGAACGGCAACGTTCACTGGCTTGGCTACCAGCGACATGCCACTCCTATTCCGCGTGCGAGCGACCACGTTTGCGGGAAGTGGCCTGCCGGCCACGCTCGTGACGGCTGCTGATGGCACGCGTCTCCCACTGCCACCGAGCAACCCCTTTATAGGGCTTGAGGGCACCGCGACGATGCACGCGAATGCGTCTTCGTCCGACGCCACGCTCTTTCCTGGCCCGGGGACCGAGAGCCTTGAGGTCGTCTCCAACCTCAGCCTGAATGCGACCATGCCGTCGGTGCTGATGACTGAGAATGGTGGGCTCGTGTGTGTTGGAGTCGGCACATCTATCAGCACCGCCCAGACCCCGATTGTGATGCTCATCTCTCCGGAGACGCTCGAACTGCTCGATAGCATCAAACTGATCAAGCCAGAGTCGGGCAACCTGGCCGGCGGTCTCTACAACTACATCGACCACCAGAACCGGCTGGTGCTCGTCAACGCTGACGGTGTGATGCAGTGGTATTCCAACGACTATGACCGGGCGACCGACACGGGCAGTCTGACTCTCGAGAAGAGCGTTGAGATTGGCCAGCCGATGGTGGTTGGACTCGTGCCAGACTACGAAGGTCGGATCTGGTTTGCGACGCAGGGATCACTCGAGCCCGATCAAACGCCTGCCTTGATGGGCTACTACGATCCGCAGGCGGGGAGCATCGCGACCTTCAATCTCCCTGCGGGAGAAATGGTGGCAAACAGCATCTCGTCCTCCCCGGCGGGTGTGGCTGTGGCGACGACCGCCGCGGTCTCGCTCTTTCGTGCTGACGCCAACGGAACAATTGAGCAGGTGTGGCGAGAGGTCTACGAGAACAGCGGCGTACGCAAGCCCGGCCAGTTGAGTCCTGGAACAGGATCCACTCCGGTCTTCTTCGGTCCTGAGACGGGCTACGAGTATCTCGTCATCACCGACAACGCGACCGCCCCCAACACGGCTAACGAAACACCGGCCGAGCACGTCAATATCTACAGCGTTGCTGACGGCACGCTCGTTGCCCAAACGCCGTTTCTCGATTCGGCCAGTTCAGGCACCGAGAACGCGCCGATTGCCGTGGGGAATCGGGTGTTCGTGCCGAGCACCTTTGGGTACTGGTATCCGCCGCCGTCAGAAACACCGAGCACGTCGGTGCCGTTGCTTTCGACGGTGAGTTTTGCTGGTGGCTTTCAGGGCCTGACGCTCAGTGGCGATGGCGTGGTGCTGACCACCAACTGGAGCGGGGGCGGCGTGCTGTCGTCTGCTCTGCCACGGCTCTCACTGGCTGACAATCTCATCTACACGATCATCGTCGAATCTTCGACGCAGGGCGAAGGGCGAACGCTACAGACGACCGTGAGTTATTCCTTCGCCACTGTTGACGCCGACACGGGAAACCTGGTGGGAACACCTCTCTCCGTCGGGTCGAATACCTTTAACGGCTCGTCGCCGGACTATGCCGACACAGGCAGCTACTCCTGGAACACACTGCAGATGACTGGTGTGATCAGTCCTTCAGGAGTGTTCTATCAGGGAACTGCTGGCGGCCTGTTCTTGGTGCGACGCCAGCCGATTGTAAGCGGCTGCCCTCATAGCGGCGGTGCAGAGGCGGCTCGCGGTGTTCCGCTGCTCTGCACCTGAGCAGCCACGCACGCTCACCAGCTCGTTGACCGAGATCAACGAACCATCCAGTTTCTTCTCGGCGATCGCCGAGAAGTCATCGCCGAACGTAACCGCCCGTTGACCAGCCCCGTTCACGTCCTGCATGAAACTGCCGTTGTCGAGCAAAAGCTTGACCCCTCTCTAGGGGTGGCGCAAATCGCACCAGTAGGTGGAGCGATTCGCTCCAGTGGGTAGTGCGATTCGCCCCAGTGGGTGGAGCGATTCGCTCCACCCACTTCCGGAGCCCCGATGGTCAGGGAAGGATGCGACGGCCCGCCAACGCGCCGATATCTGGGCGAAAAAGAGTTTCCTGCTCCAATCAGCGGAAACTTACGCGGTGGAAGTGTTTTCGGCACGACACTTGCGAAGAAATCCCGGATGGAGGGCGAAACCTTCAAAAAACTCTGCCATCTCCTGCCGGCCCCCAGAAAGACCGCTCATGAACATGTCTCGCCTCACGACCTTTGCTCTGGTCGCGTTGCTCGTTGCAAATCTCACCGCGCCCGCCTATGCCGTCACGATCGATTGGGTGACGGTGGGTGATCCGAATAACGCAGCTGACACCACAGGCTATGGGACTGTGGCCAACGCCTACAGGATCGGCAAGTACGAGGTGACGATTCAGCAGTACACGGACTTCCTCAATGCCGTGGCCCAAAGCGATCCCTACTCGCTCTACGACCCGGTCATGGCGAACAACGGCAACATCGCGGGCATCTCGCAGAGTGGGACGAGTGGGGGATTCAGCTACAGCGTGATTGGACCAGTGGGGACCACGCCCGCAGGTGCGAGCAGCCCCGGCAACCGTCCGATCACGTTCGTCTCGTGGTTCGACGCGGCCCGGTTTGCGAACTGGATGCAGAACGGGCAAGGCTCCGGCGGCACGGAGACGGGGGCGTATACGCTCGTGGGTGGCCAGACAAGCGGCACGGCCCCAGCGAAAAACCCCGGTGCGCAGTACTACATCCCGACGGAGAACGAGTGGTACAAGGCGGCGTACTACAAGGGTGGGAGCACGAACGCGGGCTACTGGGACTACGCAACGCAGAGCGACACGGATCCCGGCAACACGATTGGCGGGGCGAATCAGGCGAACTACTTCGCAGGCGCCTATGCCGTCACGGGGTCGGGGACTTACAACATCAACCAGAACTATTTGACCGACGTGGGCGCATTCACCAGCAGCCTGAGTGCCTACGGCACGTTTGACCAGAGCGGCAACGTGTACGAGTGGAACGACCTCGCGGGTTCTTCCGACTTGTTGCGTGGACTGCGGGGCGGGGACTGGAACGACACCGTCGCATCCGACCTGGGCTCTTCCTCCCGCACAACGGACGCCCCGTCGCTCGGGAACAGCTTCATTGGTTTTCGTCTCGCTAGCCCGGTTGCCGTGCCCGAACCGTCCGTGTGGGTGATGGGGCTGGCTGGAATCGCCTGTGCAGGCTGGGAAGCATGCAGGCGGCGACGGGTGGCCACAACTTCTTCGAGACGTACGTGATGTTCCGCCTTTATTTACAGGGTGTCGGTGTCAGCAAGGTCCAGAGCCCAGTTGCTGCTGCCGGCGCCTGCAAAGCAGGAGGCGGCCACCGTGAAGGCTGCTGGACCGCTGCCGCGGGGTGAGACCGTCAACCGTCACTTAGAACAAGTTTCCGAACGCTTCTCGGATGGCTCTATCCGCTGCCCTTTGGGCATCAGCCTCGGCATCAGCCGTGAGGCCGGCTCGCCATCCCGCGTACTCCACGTCATCGACTTCGAAGATGAACGGCTCCTCGAACGCATCGACGTCTACCGCCACCTCGCTTTCGAAACTGGTCCATTCGCCGGCGGCATACACCTCCACATCTCCCCCAAGACCGTCGACCGAGACCAACGAACTCAACGAACCGCCGTCCTCCTCCACGGCGATCGCCGAGAAGTCGTCGCCCATAAGCGCATATTCACCAGGCTCATACACTTCCTGCACGAAACTGTCCGTAAAAAGATTTTCGGTGACGGCTTCTCCCCCTCCCTCGGCCGCGGCTTCTCCCGCTGCGGCCTCCGCGGTCACCTCGGCGGTGGCCTCAGCAGCCGCCTCAGCGCCGACGTCTTCCGCAACTGCAGCGCCCGCGAGGGCATAGTCTGCGATGCCGAAGGTGACCGCCGAGATGATCACGAGGCCAACCACCGCGCCGATGTCCTCCTCGAGTTGTCTGGCCCACTCCGGCTGACTCTTGATTTCGGCCTCAGTCATCAGCTGGAACCGGGCACCATCCGGAGTTTTACCCTTTCCGTCGGGAAGATTCTGCCCGGCCGGGGAGTCAAGGTAGCCATAGTAGCCAAGGCCGGCGTTTTGGATGGTCATCGTCCAATGCTGCCCGGACTTTATCTGCGAGTTCAGCGACGGGCTGATAGATGCTGCACGATCGGAGGAACCGAGGCCGCTCCCGCTGTTCCAGTCCGGAAGGTAGGTGCTGCAGTTTGGCCCAACGCACGTGTCGTCTTCCTTCTGCACGGTGAAGTTGAGTTGACTGGAACTATCCGGCCCGACGTAGCTGACGGTCCGCTGCTGGCCCATGGGCACCGTCACCTGCTTCTGCGTATAGACGGCGGGCGTCGATGCGGTGGCGGTGGTTTCGGGGGTATCGGCCAAGAAAAACGTGAGCGGCCCGCCGCCGACCCCAATGTTGGACTCGTTCTTGATGGTCACCTGCAAGAGATCGACCCCGGTCAGGTTCATATGCCCGAGAACCTGCGATTCGACGATCCCGGTCTGGATCGCCGCAGATTGCGATACGACGGCGCTCAGGATTCCCACGTTCTCGTTGTCTGGCAGCGTGATGCTTGCCAGTTGCTTGCCCTGGAGGTTGTAGCCGTAGGCGAAGACGTAGGCGGGAGTGGGCGTCAGGTTGCCCTCTTGGTTGATGCGTTCAGGCTGGGATTCGATGAGGAATTCACCGGAATACGGCTGGGGCAGGGCGGAGTTCCCGTTGTTGGACCAGTCGGTGAACGACTGGGTCCATGTCTCGGTGGTTCCATCGGTAAACGTCAGCGTGATCTGCTGCGACAACTGGTCGCCGTTGGCTGCGGCTCCCGCCAGGTAGAGAAAGTCGTGTTGTCGCGCATGCACCCCATCGGGGTCGTCGCTGGGATCGACCATGTCCACCGTGATCGTCTGGCCCGTTGCCTTGACGAAGTTCGGGGGGTTCTGTGACGAGCTGTTCCCGCTGCCGCCTACTTGGCCGTCCTTCGTGGGGATGGTGCCGAGCGGGAAGGTGATGCCGTTGTAGGTGATGGGAGTGGCAGGAATGGGATCGTCTGTGCCCGAGCCGGTGTAGTTGGAGTTGTAGTAGTTGCCGCTCCCGTCGAATCCCTGGTGGTTGGGCGCCTGCCACGGGGCCGTCGTGATGCCGAACGCGTTGTAGTCGAGCGTAATTGGCGTCTGGGGGACAGACTGATCGGGCGCCGTCGCACCCAGGGACATCGGCGAGGCGGCCGCGGGAGCAGGTGCCGCGACCTCGAGCCGGACGCGCACGGCCGTCATGCCGTATTGCACTTCATGGTCGTAGGCAAAAGCTCCGTCAGCGGCGACTGGAAGCCGGGCCTTGGCATACCAGTGGCCGAGTGCGTTGTTCACGAGGATCGGCGCTTCCTCCACCACGATGGTGGCTCGGCTCGCGACGCTCTCGTCCACGTTTCCGGCGATCCGGAGTGTCTCTCCGGCCTGAAAGTGGACCCGCGCGTGATCGGGCTGCACCTCCCCGTTGACCGTTCCCGGGAACAGACTCCGTGCCAGGATCGGATTCCGCTCGAGCACGGCCTTTTCGGCGGCCGTCAGCTTGTTGGATTCGGTCGAGACGAGGGGCCGGGTCTCAGCCGGCAAGCCCTGCGCCGCTTCGACGGCGTCCGGCAAGGCACTCACTTCCACATGGGCGAGGCCGCCATTGCTCCCGCCGAGGACGAAACTGGTCTGTGTTCCGTTGACCTCAGTCGGGCTGCCCGCCAGCTGCACCCGTGCTTCCCTTCGCAGCGGCATGGCGGAAAAATTCGTCGAGATGGTGTACGAGAGCCGGTTCTTGATCCGCTGCAAGTTAAACCAATCGTAGGTGAGTGGCACACCCGCACCGTTCCTGGTCGCCCCCCAGAGCTTGGCAGATGTCACCCGTCCGCCTTCGATGTCCGGCAGTTCTACAATATCGGAGGGCACATTGTAGAGGAGTGTCTGACCATCTCGGCTCACCTCGATCGAGTAGCGGGTGCTCGCGCAGCCGCACCCATCCGCCGGCGCGGCCCAGGTGACCTTGGTGCCCACGCCGTCGGTGTAGTCGATCGAGGGGGCGCCGAGCAGGCCGGGCACCGTACCCGCCTGTGGGATCGGGGCGGTGGCGCCGCCCGCCCTGTCCAGGGGGACGATGTCAAACGCGGCCTCGAAGGCCGTGGCAGGAGCAGGGTCGGTGAGATCGTCAGCAGGCACGTACACGGCCTGCACGGAGGTGTTCGGGGTCCAGCGGACTTTGTCGTCGAACGAGTTGACTCGGATCGTAGAGGCTTTTTCGATTGCCCCCCAGTAGGCTCCGGCCGTCATCGGTTTCCAAGCATTCTGGTCCGGCACCCACTTCTCGAGCGTGCCCCCGCGAACGTTGGTCACGACGAAGCCCTGGGAACCTTGCCCGAGGAGGTGCGATGCCATCAGTTCGACCGGCTGCCCACTCGAGGAGTCGAGCATCACCGTGACGAGAGACGGGTTGTAGGCTGCACGGGTAGGCGCTTGGCCATAACTTTCTTGCGTGGCGGACGAAGTGCCCCTGGCATTGGAGGCCGTCACCGAAAACAAGTAGCCATTTCCGGGCACGATGTTCGTAAACGTGTAGGCCGTGCTGGACGTCGCGTATACGTTTGATGAACTTCCGTTGCCTGAGCTGGTGGTCATCCTGATGCTGTAGACCCTCGCATCATCAGTCGCTGGGGCATCCCAGGTGAGCGTGAGTTCGCCCTGACCCGTTGGAGCGACCGCCAGGTTCTGCACTACGCTCGGTGCTTCGCCAGATACCCCGGGCAGCTGACTTCCATCATCCCAGTTGATCAGCTGAAACGCTTGTTGGGCCGCGGCACCCTCGCCTGCCTTGGGCCGCCACTGAATCATGTCACCTTGTCGGATGTATCGATTGGAAAGCAGCTGCATCAGCTCTCGTGGATTCGAACTCGTGGGCATCGAGGACACATCAACCCACTGCTGTTTCGCCTCGTCCCACTTCTCAACAACCGACCCTTCGGGCACGTGCGAGATCACGAAGCTCTTCACATCGGTGCCGACCACCTGAGACTTGCTCATTACCACGGGGTTCGGCCCAACCATCGACGAATCCATCACCAGCATGCTGGCCTGCTCAAGCTGTGACCGCAGGCCATCCGCGGCCAACATTTGCCGCGGTTCAAGCCGCTCAGCAGCCACGAAGCCCATCCGACGAGCCCGCTGGCGGTGAGACCTGCGGGTTCGGCGATTCTGAAAGAGGGCCTTCATTGGATGGGCTCCTACGTGAAATGGATGAAAAGGCAACCAAGAGTCCCCCAAACGTGCTTCTCTGAGAACAGTACCCTGCTCCTTAAGGCAACGCAAGTAATGGGCGTGTGCACTCACCTCTTCCATGCTGTCTCCCGCCAGGGTCAATCACGGCTCAAGCCACTCAAGCGGCATCGCGAGATAGACATCCAGAGAGCGACGGCGGCCAGGGACGCCCGGAACCAGAGGGTACGAGCTCCTTGATGCAGGGCACGGCCGGTCGGCTTCTGGCGGACGGGGCTCCGATCAGGGCATGCGACAGCAACGGCCACGTGATCCGTCACAGATGATGGCGACACCTCGAGCCCATTTTCGCCGCCGCCAAGAGCAGCCGAGGGCAGCGTCCGCGACTAAAAAAGAACTCGGGGAGCCACGGATTTCGCAGCTCCCCGAGTCGCAGGAGAGTCTCTCGTCACGGGCGGCCCAAATGGGCCCCCGAAAGAGGCCGACGCCGGTTACCGCCAGCGGCGGAAGGGCTCATACACCCGCACGGTCAGCAGCAGCTCGCTGGCACTGTAGCGTTCGTTGTAGTTGAAGGGCTGATCGAAGATGTAGCCCACGGCGGTCGACTCATCGATGGCGAAGAAGCGGTAGCCGACGTCGAAGGTGATCCGCGGGGTCAGTTCGTAAAACACCCCACCGCCAGCCTGCCAGGCGAAGTTGGCGACCTGGTCGTTGCCGCTGTAGGCTTCACCAACCAAGCCTGTCCCTGAAAGCGTGGAGCGATAGCCACCGGTGCCGATACCGCCGCCGGCGTAGATGCCGAGCGACTCGTACGGACGGTAGTCTCGCCACACATTGACTGTGGCCGACCAGATGTCAGTGGCCCGCGTCGTGAGGCTTCCGAGTACGGGATCGGAATCGGTGGAGCTCATCTGATCGCGACCGCGGCCTTCGATCTCGATCCGCAACGCCCCCATGGGGCGGTCTATGGCCATGCCGAGGGCACCGCCGATGGTGAAGACCGACTCATTCAGAATCGCGGGCGACTGGGCGTTGTCGTCATCCAGGGTGGCAAAGTCGACGCCTGCGATGCCAGAGAGATAGGGACGCCACGGCGGCAGGATGCCACCACGGCGGCGGCCGCCGGCACTGCAGTTCACAGTGTCGCAGTTCGCAGGCTGGAAGCGGGAGGTGACGCTCTCCAGAAAACTTGTCGAAACCACGGGGAATGCTGCCCTGGCCTCGGCCTCCTCGGCCATGCTGCCAGGTTCTGCCAGCTGAAACTCTTCGAGGTTTTCATCGAGGGCCGCAACGATGCTCGGTTCGAGTTTCTGGGCCGCTGGTGATGCGCTGTTGATGACCGGGTTTCCCACCTCATAGGCCTCAAACCAGTCGCCCATCGCTGCTCCGGCCGTGACCTGGGCAAGCCCC
>JBMTLP010000008.1:0-21320 GCA_049433245.1 Pirellulales bacterium | reverse complement strand
TCACTGTCGCAACTGCCCTGTCCTTGCTGAAGCCGCCCGCACCTTTTTTGATCGCGAGCCACCGGAAGGCTACCTGGAGACCTGGAGCGAGATCCTTCAGACACCGGAAGAAGAAACCGAAACTGATGCCGTGAGCATGCTCATTTTTCGGGTGGGTCGAGAGTGGCTCTCCCTGGCAACACCGCTGCTTGTCGAAGTCACAGAGATGAAGCCTCTCCACACGATTCCCCATCGTCGTGCTGGCGTGCTCGAAGGCATCGTGAACATCCGCGGGCAAATCCAACTCTGCGTTTCACTGGCGAAACTCCTCGGGATTGACGTGACACCGGAACTCAACGTGCTTCAAACTCCGCTTGCACCTCTCTCCGGCGAAGGCTCTGCGAAGAGACTCCTCGTGCTCGAGGATGGTGATGAGCGGTGGGTCGTCGCCGTTGACGAAGTGGCCGGTGTGCATTCCGTGGCCCGCTCACAACTGCGATCGGTACCCTCCACCGTTGGGCAGGCCGGGAGCCGGCACGCCGAAGCGCTCGTGGACTGGCGGGAAACCGTCGTAGGCTTCCTCGACGGCGACCGCCTCTTGGAACACCTCCGCACAGAACTCTCGGCATAGGAAGGAGAGACGATGGCGGAAGATCTCAGCGGATTCTCAATGCTCGAGCTGTTTCGGCTCGAAGCAGAGAGCCAAACAGCGATCCTTTCGTCGGGTATCCTCGCCGTTGAAGAAACGCAGCGTTCGCCCGAGACCATCGAAGCGATGATGCGTGCAGCCCATTCGCTCAAAGGGGCCGCGCGAATTGTGGGGCTCGAGCCTGCCGTCCAGGTCGCCCATTCGCTGGAAGACTGTTTCGTGCTGGCTGGCAAAGGTGTGTTTTTCGTCGGCGCAGAACACGTCGATCTGCTCCTCGCCGCCGTCGACTTCCTCAGTTCCATCGCCAAAGCAGCCGATGCCCTCGATCCGGATGCCCCTTGGGCCGCCCGAGCCGCCTCGCTCGTCCGCGACCTCAGCGGCCTCCAATCGCATGGTTCGACCGCCCCATCGACGCCCGGCGCTCCCGTAGCCGCCGCCCCTACCTCGCCACCACCGGACCCACGACCATCGCCAGCAACGCCCCCTCCGGCCGTCGTCGAAGAACCACCTCAGCCGGTCGCCGCTACTCCCCAGACCGCCATCGCTTCCGAGCCCACGGAGTCGGCGAAGCCTGCGGCAGCTAGACCGATCGACCAAGCGGATCGGGTGGTCCGCGTTTCCGCAGAAAGCCTCACCCGACTGGTCGCGCTGGCAGGCGAATCGCTGGTTGAGGCGAGGCAACTCCGCCCCTTCGTCGACTCCATGCTGCACCTGCGTGGTCGGCAAACGGAGTTGTGCGACCAACTGTCGGCACTCGAAGAGAGGCTGCGGACCGGCGATGTGATTCTGCCCGCCGCGGATGTGGAACTCATCGCCCGCGCCCGAGCAGCCTCGGAAGACAATCTGGCGAGATTCACCGATCGCGTGGAAGAGTTTGAGGCCTTCGCCCGTCGGAACGAAGACCTTTCCAATCGACTCCACCACGAGGTGATCAAGAGCCGCATGCGTCCGCTCGCAGACGGGATTCGCGGCTTTCCCCGCATGGTGCGCGACCTCGCGAGAAAACTCGGCAAGCAGGTGAGGTTTGAGGTGCATGGCGACCAAACAGGTGTCGATCGTGACATCCTCGACAAACTTGAGGCGCCGCTCTCGCATCTGATCCGCAACGCCCTCGACCACGGCCTCGAACAACCGCCGGAGCGCGAAGCGGCTGGCAAGTCGCCTGTAGGCGCGATTCGACTCGAGGCACGACACCGGGCTGGGATGCTCAACATCACCCTCGTTGACGATGGCCGCGGAATCGACGTGGATGCCTTGCGACGGCGAGCGATCGATCGCGGCCTCGTGGCCCGAGCGGTTGCCGATCAGCTCTCGGAGATGGAACTGCTGGAGTTTCTCTTTCTTCCAGGGTTCTCCACCAAGGATGTGGTCACGGAAATCTCCGGACGAGGTGTGGGGCTTGATGTCGTGCAGAGCATGGTCAAGGCGGTGGGGGGCAATGTCCGCATCGCCACCCAGCCCGGCTGGCAGACCACCTTCACGTTGCAGTTACCGATCACGATGTCTGTGGTCCGAGCCCTGCTCGTGGAAATCGGGGGGGAACCCTACGCCTTCCCGCTCACCCGCATCGATCAGATCATCCACTGCCGTCACAGTGAGCTTCGAACCGTCGAAGGGCGTCAGTACTTCGACCGGGATGGAATCTCGATCGGCCTGGTGATGGCCTCCCAGATTCTGGAGATCCCTTCGAGCGGCCCACCTAGCGACCCTCTACCGGTTGTCGTCGTGAGCGATCGTGGGCAGCAGTTCGGCCTCATCGTCGACACCTATCTCGGCGAACGTGACCTGGAAGTACGGCCTCTCGACACGCGCCTCGGCAAGGTGCCCGACATCAACAGCGCGTCGCTCCTGGAAAACGGGAGCCCAGTGCTGATTGTCGACGTGGAGGATCTCGTACGATCTATCGACAACGTCCTCGCAGGCCGACGCCTCTCCCGCGTGGAGTTTGAAAGGCTGGCGGAGCAGGAGCGTCAGCGAAAACGCGTGCTCGTCGTCGACGACTCGATTACTGTTCGCGAACTTGAGCGACAGCTGCTGCAGTCTCGCGGTTTCGCCGTCGACGTGGCCGTTGATGGCATGGATGGCTGGAATGCGATCCGCTCGGTCCACTACGATCTGATTGTGACCGACGTCGACATGCCCCGCATGGACGGCATCGGCTTGGTGGCACTCGTCAAAGCAGACCCTTCGCGAAAAGATATCCCCGTGGTGATCGTGTCCTACAAAGACCGCGAGGAGGATCGTTTGCGTGGCCTTGATGCAGGGGCCAACCGCTACCTGACCAAGAGCAGTTTTCACGACGAGACCTTCCTCAACACGATCGTCGACCTGATTGGAGAAGCCACACAGTGAGGATCGGCATCGTCAACGACATGAAAGCGGCGTGCGAGGCCCTCCGGCGGGTCGTCGACAGCATGCCCGATCACGAACTCGCTTGGACGGCAGGCGACGGCGTAGAAGCGATCGCCATGGCAAGGCGGGATCGCCCCGATCTGATCCTGATGGATCTGCTTATGCCACACGTCAACGGCGTGGAAGCAACACGCCAGATCATGAAAGGATCGCCGTGCGCGATTCTGGTGGTCACAGCGACGGTCAGTGGCAACATCTCACTCGTCTACGACGCGATGGGACATGGCGCACTCGATGCCGTCGACACCCCCATTCTCGGAGCAGCTGGCGAGGTCAGTGGAGCCGGCGCGCTCGTAGAGAAAATTCGTACGATTGCCAAGCTCATCGGAGCCTCCGCACGCCCGAAGCCAACGGCGATTGGTGCCCACGCCTCCCCGCCTCGCCTGCTCGTGGTAGGGGCCAGCACGGGGGGGCCGAAGGCCCTCTCCGACCTGCTCTCGCCGCTGCCCCACGACTGGAATGTGGCCGTGATCATCGTACAGCATGTGGATGTCGCCTTTGCGCCCGGCCTGGCGAAATGGCTGGGTGATCGTGCCGGTCGGTCGGTGCGAGTTGCCGAGCATGGGCAAACGCCGCAGGCTGGGGATGTGCTGGTCGCTGGCACAAACGACCACCTGATCTACTCGAAACAGAAAACGCTCGAATACACCGACGAACCTCGAGACGTTTTTTTCCGACCGAGCGTCGATGTTTTTTTTGCGAGTGTCGCTCAGCACAGCGCCCGAACAGGCGTCGGCGTCTTGCTGACAGGCATGGGCAAAGACGGCGCTGCCGGGCTCGGGAAACTCCGCAGCCGAGGCTGGCACACAATCGCGCAGGACGAGGCCTCGAGCGTGGTCTGGAGCATGCCCAAAGCGGCCATCGACACCGGTGCTGCCTGTGAGGTGCTGGCTGTCGAGAGGATGCCGAGTTCACTCCTTGCCCGACTTGGCGAGTAGCTCAAATCCGGCTGTTCGCTCGATCTCGCGAATCACCTTGATGAGCGTCGCTTCGCAGCCATCGAGGGCCACCACCTGCACGCCGATCGGCAGACCGACACTACCCGCATCAGTTTCGGCTGAAGTTCGTAGCACGGGATCACGAGACGGCCTTCGTCCGAGCGTCTCACCAGAGCGAACCCGCGTGACCGGCACGGTGGCAGCCGGCAAGTCCAGCACACTGGCAAACAGGCACGGAAATGCTGCCAAGATCAGCCGCCCCGCCGTTTGATGCCGAAGCGCAGGGAGCGCCGACACTGGGCACACAATCGCATCGATTCCTTCGGCACCTCGCCACTGCACCAGCATTTCGTCGAGTGCATACCGTGCCCGCAGCACGACGTCGCGAGCGTCTGTCGAGAGTGGTCCTGTTTTGCGAACCGCCATCGATTCAATGCGTCGGCCGACCAACCCGGCAAGCCCCGCTATGAGCGGCCGCTGCCATCGCGGCATGCCCGCGATCCTCAGCAATTCCCCCACCTGAGGAATCGGCAAGGAGCCAGCAAGCAAACTCTGGATGGCCTGTCCGCCGTCGCCGCTGACGAGGGCCAGATGGATCCAGCCGGCGAGCTCAGCGAGGCCGGCTTCCACCTGAAGGACGCGGAGGCCAGCAGCCTCGAGCCGAGCCACGGTGTCTCGCACGCCGCGTACCACGGCCGCCGATGATGGAATTGGTCCGGCGGTGTCCCACCATCCAACGGTCGGCAGCGGATCGGCTGCTGTGGTGGGCGAAAGTGAATGCCCCGCCACCGCTTCTACCGCCAGCACCGCATCACCCACAGATCGCGTCAACACGCCCGCTCGCGAACCCATGCCCTGAAGCGTGGGCATCGTGTTGAATGCACCACCGGGCCCGAGGCATCTGCTGGATGGCAGGTACCCGACGAGCCCACAGGCGTGGGCTGGCTGCCGAATGCTTCCGGCGAGGTCGTTACCAAACGCCAGCGAAACCACTCCCGCAGCGACCGCAGCAGCATCCCCACCGCTCGAGCCACCAGGCCCACGCGCACGGTCACAGGGATTCAACGTTCGGCCGAAGACGGGGTTGTCGGTTTCATGCAGGTAGAGCGCCTGGGGCACATTACCTTTACCAACGATCACTCCCCCCGCCGCCCGCACCCGCCGCACCAACTCACTGTCGCGATCGTCCTCAAGATGCTGGCGAGGCAGAATCCCGAGTGTGGTCCGCAGGCCTCGCACCGCAAAGCAATCCTTGACGCTCACCGGCACACCAGCCAGCGGCCGCGGATCGCTGGCATGAATCTCGCCAGCTTCCGTCATCGCGGCCTCAAACCGAGGCTGGACCAAGGCGTTGAGCCAGTCGTGGGTCGCCTTCCAGCGGTCACGCGATGCCGCTACCTGCTCTGATGCGGAAACTATGCCCTGACGGATCGCCTCACGGACTTCGACGACTTGGTTTCGCATCAGCTCTCCGCAACCGCGAACGCTCACTCTGTCGACAGGGGACTTTCGCTGGTGTCTGTCGACTCCACTGCATCTCGGCCCACCAAACAGGCCGCCCACATCACGTCTCCACCGACCATCACGCCGACGGCCACCACGTCTGTGCCGACGGGCATGTCTGGACGGCGACGGGAGAGCACAGTGACAAGCGAGGTTTCTGAGCCTTGCTCGAGCCCGATGAGCGTGGAGGCCCACACAGCCCCAACCGGATGCACGTCAGACAGGGTGCCCGGAATAACCGCCCCTTGCGAGTCTCGTTTCGTGGCCTTGAGCCAGAGTTGGGCGAGTTCCTGCAAGTCGGCGTAGGCAGTGCCTGTGCCTGCGATCCGCTCCACCATTCCCGTGAGTGCCCCTCCCACGCTCGTCGTGGCACGGCCAGCGTCTGCGAGCACCTGCTCTGCCGCCACGGCCTCCTCACCGACAGCAGCAAGGCTCTTATACCAGTCGACGAGGGCCGACTTTCTCATCGTTTCCGGCGCGTCGCTGGGCGTCTCCGTGACGCTGTCGAGCATCACCCCCGCCCTCGCCGTAGCCATCTCCAGCATCGCGAGGTCAGCGGCATCAAGGAGGGCATCTTCCGCAGATCGTTCGCCGGGCTCGTTGCCTCCGAGCACCGTCAACTCCGCTCCAGATGCTCCCTTCAGAGCAGTCTCACCCTCTCTCGATTCGGGATTCCCGGCAAGCGCGGCAACGAGCGGATCGTCGGCGCTGATCAGCCCTTCGGCCGGCAGTCGGGGCAGGTCTCGCGGATCGGGCAGCGATCGCTCGCGAACTCGCCGAGGCGTGCGGAGTTCGACCGGCATGAGGAATGACAGCGACTCCGGAAGCATTCGCCCGATTCCAAAATCATCGCGACGAAAACCCCACAGCAGGATTGCCACCACGATCGGGATCGCCAACAGCCCACCGATCAAGACTCCCAGCAGCGAGCTGTTCGGCCGGCTTCGTCGCAGCGGCCGTGGTCGGAGCGTGCCCATCGCACCGCCGCTTCTGCCACTCACGCTATCGGCGGAGCGGACAAATCGCTGGTGTGCGTCGGCCTCCGTGGCTTCGTCGAAGTCGTCGCTGCTCTCCCAACCCCCCGCCAGTTCGTCCTGCGATGTCTCACCGATCAGATCAGCGGCCATTTCTGGATTATCGAGCTCAGCAAACTCTGAGAACTCCGACCCAACTTCATCCCCCTCATCACCACGGGTTGGGTCATCAGCTGCGGTCGAGTCGACTGAACCAAACTCGGCATCGAGATCGGGCAGGATGCCCTCTGGAAGTTCGAAGAAACCCGAGAGCCCTGATCCCTCCGTAGCCTCACCGGCCGCAGCGCCCTGCTCGTCGCTCAACTCGATGTGGGACTCGTGTTCTGCTTCAGCGCTCGGCACGCGATCGGCGGCACCAGCCGAGTCGTCGGGCGGGAGTTGGTCTGGTTGTTGTTCTCCCATCATCCCCCGCCTTAGCCTTCCAAGACCGAATCCGAGTGGGTGGCGATCGCACCCCCGGAAAGAATCAGTCTACCAACCACAACTTTTATGCCGCCACAGAGCCACAGCGAGGCACCGTTCGCGGGGGTTTTTGCACCGCTCTGAAATGTGGGCCACGATTAGAGTTGACGGTCACGCGCTCAGCCGGCCGTCACGCAGCCGCGACGCACCTGCTGTCGCGACGCGGCGACGACAATCGCATCGAACAACACACCGCGAGGACGACCGCCATGGGGCTTGATGTGCTGGTAGTGGCCCCCCACCCAGACGATGCAGAACTCGGCATGGGAGGCACGATCGGCCGCATGCTCGACGACGGCATGTCGGTGGGTGTGCTTGACCTCACCAACGGAGAACCCACACCTCGTGGCTCCATCGAGATCCGTGCCAGAGAAACCGCGGCAGCGACGGCAGCCCTGGGGCTGACCTGGCGTTACAACCTGGATCTCCCAAACCGAAAGCTCCGAGCCACGCTGAACGCTCGCGCGGCCTTAGCCTCGGTCATTCGCCGCGAACGGCCTCGCTGGCTGTTCGCCCCCTATTGGGTCGATGCCCACCCCGACCACACTGCCGCCACAAAGCTCACCGAGGCAGCGAGGTTTTGGGCAAAGCTGACAAAGTGTGACCTCCCAGGAACCCCCTGCCACCCGGAGAGAATCTTTTACTACTCGTGTGTGCACCTGCGTGTGGTCCGGACACCCGCCTTCGTCGTCGATATCTCGACGACTTGGGAGCGAAAGTGGGCGTCGCTGCTCTGCTACGAGAGCCAACTACCACGCGAGGGTGTTCGCCCCACCGTGCTCGATCGCGTTGATGCTGCCGGGGCCTGGTGGGGCAGTTGCATCAACACGGTCCGTGGCGAGCCGTTCTACTCACGCGAACCGCTCGGGCTGCGCGGTTTTGGGGGACTCTTCTAGCAACCGAACCACGATTGGTGCTGGCAAATTGGTCCGGTGGCGACGTCTGGACAGGCGACTTCCTTGGGTCTGGCCCAAGCGGCATACACGGTCGATATCTCCCCTGGATGGTCTTGCGAAGTCATGTCTCTCACCTCGTCCGGGGCCAGTCGGATGCCTGCTCGCGACATTAATGTGATTGCCCTGGTGAAGGGTTCTGAGCGGTACGTCTTTCTCTTTGACGACGAGAGCAGGACGGAAACGCTGAAGATGCTGGGCCGGTATGCGGCCAATCCCGAGTTGAGTTTCTCGTGGTACGACGCCGCGGTGTTGGGACAGAAGGTCCGCCAGTGCAGCCAAAAGGCGGCCCGTGGTCGACTCGCCCCACCTGCTGACCGCGCGGCGTGACATGCGTTCCCGGAGTGCCACAAGCCGGCCATCGGGGATCACCTCCACGCAACCGCAGAGCACGCCATTGGCAAACGAGCACGAAGCACCGCAGTTGCCCCACGCGCTTGCCTCCGCTCTCGATCGCTTTCTCACGTACATGTCAGCCGAGAAGTCGGCGTCGCCGCACACGCTGAAGGGATACCGGGAAGACCTTCTTCAGTGCTGTGAGTTCCTCAGTTCCGCTGGCTGCCATGCACCGAGTGATGCCACAAGCGTGCTCTTGCGACGGTACGCGGCAGCACTCCATGCATCAGGATACGCGGCCTCCACCGTTGCTAGAAAACTCGCCAGCATGCGGAGTTTCTACCGCTTTGGCCAGCGGGAAGGCTGGGTCGCTTCGAATCCGGCAAAACCCGTGAAGAGTCCTCGCCGAAAGCGTCCGCTTCCTTCGTTCCTCACGCGTGAGGAGATCGTGCGGTTGCTCGACGCGCCCGAAGGGGCCTCCCTCGGTGACACTCGCGACCGAGCGATCCTGGAACTGATGTACTCGTCAGGTGTTCGCGTCAGCGAACTGACGGGCCTCGACGACCAGGACCTCGACCTTCACGGAGGCACGATCCGCATCCGCGGCAAAGGCCGACGAGAGCGACTCGGCATCGTGGGCTCCCACGCAGCAGAGGCCGTTCGCAGTTGGCTGGAAGCCCGCAGCGGGTTGCCGCGCCCATTGGGATCGGCCGGCAGGCAGCCTCTCTTCCGCAACCGTTTTGGCAAACGGCTCTCCGTGCGGGGCGTCGCCAGGCTCCTCGAGAAGCACCTGGCGGTGGCGGGGCTCACCGGCCGAGCGAGCCCCCACACACTCCGTCACAGCTTCGCGACGCATCTCCTCGATAATGGAGCCGACATTCGTAGTGTGCAAGAACTGCTCGGACACAAGAGCATCGTAACCACGCAGGTCTACACCCACGTGACGACCGCACGGCTGTTGGACGCGTTCAACAAAGCCCACCCGCGGGCCGGGTGAACGCACGGCTCAGGTTGCTCTACCGCGACGTCTCAGACCAGTCCGTGCCGCACAGCCCAAACGGCCGCTTGCGTCCGATCTGCAACCGAAAGTTTGCGAAGGATGTTCTGCACATGCTCCTTCACCGTTTCCACGCTGATCGTCAAGGACTGTGCGATTTCTTTGTTCGACAACCCGAGGGCCATGTGCCGCAGCACCTGCGTCTCGCGCTGCGTGAGCGGGATATCTGGATCGGGCGCTGCCACGCGATTGGCCATGGTGGTCGCTACGCGTCGCAACTCTCCTGCCTTCATCGGCAACTGCCCCGCAGCTGCTCCCGAGATGGAGTTGATCAACTCTGCGCGGGTTGAACCCTTCAGGATGTAGTCGTGGGCGCCCCCTGCGCCCGCCCGTGCGACGTAGGTTGGATTGTCGAATGTTGAGAGCATCACCACGCGAACACCTGGCATGTCTGCACGCACGCGTTCCAGGGTGGTCAGGCCATCGGTTCCCGGCATGCGGATGTCGAGCAACAGCACGTCAGGCTTGAGCTTCTTGGTGAGTTTTAGAGCTTCGTCACCACTCGCCGCCTCCCCGACAATCTTGACATCGGAACCTTCAAGCAATCCAGCGAGCCCCTTCCGAACCACTTCGTGATCATCAGCAATCACTACTTTTACAGACATGTGTTTTCCTTGTTCCTCTGCTGGATTGAACGAGCCGCAAGGCCTGCCAGTCCTCAACGCAGCATACTCAAGAAGCCGCATACGTTAAGAAACGAACAGAACTCAGTTGGGTTACGTTACGACACATCATGGCCAGACGGATTCGATGCGGGCAGCGTGAGCTGCCGCTCTCGCATCCTCGCAAGCATGTCATCAGCCCCCTGTTCAAGCAGCCCCTCAGCCACCCGAACACCCAGACGACTTGCCATCTCAAGGGCTTCATCATCTGAAAGGCCATCCACCTCGATCGCCGCGGTCATGTCGATTCGCAACACGCCTCTCGATGTATTCTCTAGTACACAAGCCGAAAGTTCCAGCATCCCCCTCGCCTCGACGGCATACCCACCAATGGGAGCGAGGCACCCGCCGGCGAGTGATGAGAGACACTTTCGTTCGGCGACAATCGCGCGATGCGATCGCGGATCATTGATCAAAGCCAGCGTTTCGCGGACGGCCTTGTCGGAGGTCCGACCTTGTACCGCCAAAGCTCCCTGGGCGATCGCCGGCCAAAAATGAGGGGGTGTCAGCAGTTCGACGCCTCGATCGGCTTGCCCGACCCGTTCCAGGCCGGCCGCCGCGAGAATGATACCGGCGTAGTCTCCAGACGTCACTCGCTGCAGTCGGGTGTCGATATTTCCCCGCAGCGGCGCGGTCACCAGATCTGGCCGCAACCTGTTGAGCTGCGTCACCCGCCGAATGCTGGAGGTACCGATCACCGCACCGGCTGGCAGGTCTGCCAGCCGTTTCCCATCAGCCGTGATCAACACATCAAATGGGGTGACGCGAAGTGGCACAGCGACAACCATCAGGCCGTCGGTGTCTGTCGTGGGCAAGTCCTTGCAGCTGTGCACCGCAGCATCCACGCGCCCCTCGAGCAACGCTTTCTCCAACTCGTGCACAAACACACCATCGCGTCCCAGGCTCGCGATCGGCGCATCGCGATGAGCATCTCCCGTGGTTTGGATAATCTCCACGACCACATCGCAACCCGCTGCGCGGAGCTGATCCGCTACGTGACCTGTCTGAGTACGAGCGAGCAGACTCCCGCGAGTGCCAAGAACGATTGGGGGCATGGCTGAAAATCAGGGCTGAGGGTGCCCCTCCGCAAAGCAGAGGTGGTCACCAGGGCTTGAAGGTGAGCGAAGCAACCGCCTTACGGGCCATCATCGGCCACGAGGTCCGACCTTTCGGCTTTGGCGACCGCTGCAACATACACCTCACAGGCCCCAGCGGCGAGCAGAGCCTGCGTGCAGGCAGCCACCGTGGCTCCGGTGGTGATCACATCATCAACCAGGAGGACGCTTTGCCCCCGAACACGGCGACTCGCCCGAAAGGCTCCGGAGACATTGGCCGGCCGTTCTGCTGGAGGGAGGGTATTTTGCATGTTCGTGGCTCGGATCCGACGGAGCCTTGACCGCATCGGGCGCCGCAGTGCGTCCGCCACGGCCCCTGCGATCACCTGGGCTGAACTCGTGCCTCGCACGGCGCGGCGACGCCAGTGCATGGGCACCGGCACCACGAGATCCATCAACGCGGCTGGCGAGACCTGCGTGCGGACGAGTTGCCCCAAACGGCGACCAAGGGAACAGGCAACAGCCTCCCCTGAAGGCTGCTTTGACCGTAGCACGGCATCCCGCACGCGATCCCCGTAGGTCGCAAAAATAAACGCCCCGCGCCACGGCGGCGGACAGCGACCGCAGGCCTCGCAGCACGACGCCCCAAGTTGCAGCCCACCTGCCGCCCCGCAGACGGCACACCTCGATAGACCGGACGTGAGCTCCGCCAGGCACGCCGCGCAGAAATCCCTGCCGAGAGCCGCTTTTTCCCGGTCATCGCCACTCAGCAGCAGCGGCCGCTGGCAGAGCAGGCACTCCGGAGGAAACAGGAGATCTGCAGCAGCGGCCGCGTATCTGGCAAGCGTCTCCATCCTCTGTCCCCGTTCGCCTCTCTCCCTGTTTGCAGCGGCGACCTTGGAGTTACCGCCGAACCCCGGTTGACCTTCAGGACTCGCCACCACTATCGTCCGCTGCCTTTTTCCACGTCGCCGTCAGCGCAACTGCAGCCCTGGCGTGGACCTCCATAAGACGCAGGGCCAAAGACCGCCGTGCTCATTGACCGCTACATCACGAAGGCTCAGGCCAACTCGTTTCTGATTGTTTTCGTCAGTCTCGCAGGCCTGACGTTCGTTGTCGACGCTTTCAACAACATTGAAGAGTTCATCAAGCATGCTCCGGACGGCGGTGGCCTCTGGCGAGTGCTGGGCCGCTACTATGGCTACCGCCTGATTTCTTTCTTTGATGCCACCAGCGGGGTCATCGCCCTCGCCAGCGCGATGTTTGCTCTGTCGTGGCTGGAGCGTCACAACGAACTGACCGCGTTGCTCGCTGCCGGCGTCACTCGCTGGCGAATCGCCCGCCCTGCCATCATCTTCGCGGGCGTGGTCGCCCTGATGGCAGCCACCAGCCGAGAGGTGATCCTGCCCAACATCCGCCAGGCGCTCGAGGGGAATGCTCAAGACCTTGCCGGGGATGCCTGGCAGAGTTTTGAGGCCCGCTACGACCACCGCACGGAAATCCTCTACCGCGGGCGTCAGTGGCGGAGAAGCGATCAACGGATTCGTGAGCCAAGCCTGCTGCTTCCTCCATCGATGGCGGGCTTTGCTGCCCAGATCGATGCAGTTGAGGCGACGTGGCTCCCTGCCGACGACAACCACCCCGCCGGGTATCTCCTCAGCAGCGTGACCGAACCGCTCGCCGTCGACACGATCGCGAGCCTCACCGTCGGCGGCGTGCCCGTGATCTACACGAAACTCGACCATGTCTGGGTGGAGCCCGGCACCTGTTTTGTGGGGAGCGAGGTGAGTTTCGAGCAACTCGTGGGCTCGAGCAACTGGGCCCAGTACTGCTCCACACCGGAACTCATCCGAGCGATCGGTAATCCATCTGTTGGCGTTACGGCTGACGTCCCGCTCCGCGTGCATGCCCGCGCCGTGCAACCCATACTCGACCTCTCCCTGGCGATTCTCGGCCTCCCTTTGGTCGTGGGGCCCAGCCGCAGGGGCGTGTTTGTCGCCGTGGGTCTCTCCGTGCTCCTGACCGTAGTCTTCCTACTCACCACGCTGGCCTGCCACGCGCTGGCCACAAGTTATGTCGTGAGCCCCTCCATGGGCGCCTGGCTCCCGGTGATGCTCCTTGCGCCGCTCGCGGCCTGGAAAGCGCAGCCGATGTGGCAGTAGATCGCGGGTGATGGCAGCGATCATCCGCCAGGCAGAATCACGCCGGTCGCGCCCGACCCGATCGTTTGAAAGCCCTCGGGTGAACTCCCTCCCGCCGAGGAGCCACCGGCGGGCGCGGAACCACTGCCATACGACATGGGTTGCGAGCCACTTGCATCGGCGCTCGGTGTGGCCGCCGGAGCAGACTGTCCCCCGCCATCGGCCGCAGCCGCGGTCGCTTTGGACGGGGTGTTCGGATCGACGTAAGAACTCCATTGGGCCTGATAATCGCTCTCGTAATCCGCGCAAGACGCAACCGTCAGAGCGAGGACAACGACGAGGAGGGTGCCCCATCGGCTTGCTGGCTTTGGATGCGTCAATGCAGCGTCGCTCCCCCCGAAGCGCTCGCGCAATCGGAAAGCTCCGCGCCACCGGAAACCATGACGAACATTCTCTCTATTCACCAATCGTTTTCGCTCCACGAGAACCTCCGAGTGATCCGATCAGGTTATGTGTGGAACGATCGTTCCATCACGAAGGAAATCTAACGCCGTTCGTCCGAAGAATTGAAGGAACACCCGTTCCAATCCGGAGAAACTCCTCTCCGGCGGACTCGGCGATGGAGATCCGGCAAAGGAGTGCCAACAGCCATGCGAATCAACACCACGCGGTTCGGCCGCATCGACATTGAAACGGGAGACCTCCTGCATTTTGCCAGTGGACTGCCCGGGCTGGAAGACTGCCAGCGATGGGCCTTGCTGGCAGATGCGAGCAACGACGCCCTCGGCTGGCTCCAGTCGACATCCCGTAGCGACGTCGCCTTGGCGGTGGTGAGTCCGCGGCGGTTCGTTCCCGACTATCAAGTTCGCATCCCTCGGAGCGAACTGAGCCCGCTGGCGATGCGAGATCTCCGCGATGCCCAACTCCTCGTCGTCGTGGCTCAGCACACACAAACACTCACGCTCAACCTCAAGGCCCCCATCGTTATTAACGTTGAAGCCCGCACAGGCCGCCAAGTCGTTGCCAGCGGCGACCTGCCGATACGTTATGAACTCATCGGTCGGCGGTCGCACTTCAAAAAGAGTGCATAATACAAGCGTGGCACCGTACAAAGGCCGGCTCGCCACATACAGGAAAGGTCAGGAAGGAACCAACGATGCTCGTACTCTCCAGACAACGCGATGAAAGCATCATGATCGGAGACAGCATTGTTGTCACGATTGTCGACATCCGGGGAGACAAGGTGCGACTGGGGATCAACGCCCCAGCAGAAGTTCCTGTCCACCGGCAAGAGGTGTACGAGGCGATCCAGCGGGAGAACCTCCGCGCAAGTCGCCTCGAACCCAACGAGACTCGCGAGATTGGAAAACTTGCTGGCCGCGGACCTGTTCCCAACGCAGGCCACGGCGGTGATTCGTCCCGCGGCTGAGACCGCTAGCCGATGGGGAAGTAGTCCGGCTCTTGGCCCGCCTTCCACTTGATGTTGCAACCGATGCTCGGCGTCTGCGCCGCAGGCACGGGGGTTCCGGCAAGCACCGCTTCCATCGCGCCGCGAAGGTCAGCCGCCGTCACCGGGATGCCACTCTCAGGCCGACTGGCATCGAGTTGCCCGCGGTAGACGAGTTTGGCGTCGCCGTCGAAGAGATAAAAGTCCGGCGTGCAGGCCGCCCGGTACGCCTTCGCGACTTCCTGGGTTTCGTCGTAGAGGTACGGAAACGGATACCCCCGCTGCTCGGCTTCGTGAACCATCTGCTCCGGTGAGTCGGCAGGGTGCGTGGAGACATCGTTGGAACTGATCGCCACAAACCCGATGCCGCGCGGCATGTACTCGTGGCCAAGACGTGCCAGGTGATCCGCCACATGCTTCACGAAGGGGCAGTGGTTGCAGATGAACATGACCACGGTGCCGTCCACTCCCGCGACGTCCTTCCAGGCGAGCATCTGCCCACTAACGTCGAGCAGAGAAAACTCGGGCGCGGTGGTGCCAAGCGGCAACATGGTGCTGGGGGTGCGAACCACGGTGAAGATCTCCTGAAAGCGTGACGTCGTTCCGCAGTTCCGGAGACTACCAAGCCTTGGCCCACACTCCAACGGCCGAGTGCGACACGTTCCGTCTTCCAAGCCTGATCGAACCAACTCCGCGCAAATTAAAGAGGTATGCTTAGGCAGAGTTTGCGGGGTGTGGCGCGAATAAAACACGGGTGCGAGCGATGGACAACCGCGAGTTTGTTCAAGAGTTTCTGGTGGAGTCGAGTGAAAACCTCGATCAACTCGACCGTGATCTCGTGGCGTTGGAAGCCACGCCCGATGACCCTGATCGCCTTGCCAGCATCTTCCGTACAGTGCACACCATCAAGGGCACGAGCGGCTTCTTTGGCTTCTCCAAACTTGGCGCGCTCGCGCACAGCGGAGAGCATCTGCTGGGTCGCTTGCGAGACGGCACGATTCGCCTCAACGAGGAAATTGCCGGCACGCTGCTTTCCATGGTCGACGCCGTGCGAGCGATTCTTCGCAACATTGAGGAAACCGGCGACGAAGGCCTCTCCGACTTCCGCGAACTCTCGGATGCGATCGCCGCCATGTCGGAAGGGCGTGAGCCCGCTCCCCCTTCGCCGCGAGCCGACACCAAGAGCACGCGTCCGTTAAATCGCGCCGTGGACAAGCCGGCAGGCGAGGTGAAGGTTGAGCGTCTCTCGCCGCCACCAGCAGACACGCCAGCCCTGCTTGCTCAGGAGCCGATCGCTCCTCAAATCGCCACGCCACCCGTCGATGAGGCATCGGCCGCAGTTTCCGCCACACCAACAGCCATCGCTGATGCCCAGCCCGCGGCTCGGTCGGAAGAAACCGCGAGTGCCGAAGGAGCGGTCAGCACCGGAAAGCAGAGCCCGTCGGCAGCCGAATCGAGTGTCCGCGTCGACGTGGGCCTGCTGGGGTCGATCCTCGACCTCGTTGGGGAGCTTGTGCTCGCCCGCAATCAACTGCGACTGGCTGCTGCCGACGTGCCTCAGGTGCAAGACGCCGTCCGCCGCGTGCATGCGGTCACCTCGTCGCTGCAAGAAACGGCGATGAAGACCCGCATGCAGCCGATTGCTCAGGTCTTCAGCAGGTTTCCCCGCGTGGTCCGTGATCTGGCTGTGTCGTGCGGCAAGGACGTGCGGCTGGAGATCGACGGAGCGGAAACCGAACTCGACCGCACCTTGATCGAGAGCATTCGAGACCCGCTAACACACCTCGTGCGAAACGCGGTTGATCACGGAATAGAACCCGCCTCAGAACGGGTGAAGTTGGGCAAGCCGCCTGCGGGCCTACTCTCTCTGCGGGCCTTTCACGAGAGCGGCCAGGTGACCGTCGAGGTTCGTGACGACGGCCGGGGCATTCCGGTGGAAGCGATCCGCCGCAAGGCTGTTTCGCGAGGTCTCGTCGATGCGGCGACAGCCGAACGGCTCTCCGAAGAAGAGGTCCTGCAGTACATCTTCGAACCTGGCTTCTCAACGGCGGCCACCGTCACCGATGTCTCGGGACGCGGGGTTGGCATGGATGTGGTAAAGACCAACATCGAAGCCATTGGTGGCACCGTGGATGTGCGGAGCGTGCCCGGTAAAGGTACCACGATCCGCGTTCGCATTCCGCTCACCTTGGCAATCATTCCGGCCCTGATCGTGAAGTGCGGTCCCGAACGCCTCGCGATTCCACAGGCCTCCGTCTGCGAACTCGTTCCTCTGGCACGAAGAGAAGCTCATGCCGGCGCGTCGACTGCGGGCGAGCGACGAGGCGCGGTGATCGAAGGACTTGATTCGGCACCGGTGATTCGACTCCGCGGTGAACTTCTGCCCGTCGTCTCCCTGACCAAACTCCTTGGCCTGGAAGCGGAAGAAGCCGCTGTCAGCGAGACTGGCCAGCATGGTGGCACCGTGGTCCGCGTGCAGGTTGATGACCATGAGTTCGGCGTCATCGTGGATGACATGCAGTCTGCGGCAGGCAGCACGGAAGCTGCTGGGCTGACCACGATTGTCGTGAAACCGGCGGGGTCCCTTGTGGCACCGATTGGCCTCTACGCAGGAGCAACCGTGATGGGGGACGGTGGTGTCACCCTGATCCTCGACCTACGTGGCATCGCGCGTGCTGCCGACATTCCCGAACGCCTGCGGCAAGCCCGACACACCGACGCATCAGATGCATCGGTGGCCGACACCACTGCGGCTGCCGACGCCACGCCATACGCGCCGGTGGTTGTCTGCCGATCGCGACATGGCCGGCGGATCGCCTTGCCTGCCCAGAAAGTTTCACGACTCGAACGCTTCTCGGAAAAGAGCGTTGAGCAGACCACCGACCGATCGGTGGTGCGGCACGCTGGCAGTTTTCTGCCGCTCGTGGATCTCGATGACTTCCTCAGTGGCACCGCACGCCCGATCGGCGTTGGCCAGGTTCAAGCCGTCGTGCTCAACACGTCGTCTGGACCGATCGGCCTCGTTGTCGATGAAATCGTCGATGTTGCCACACCAGATACACCACCTGTGTCGCTTGAAAGCGTCGACGATCTCCAGGGCACCTCCTGGGCCAACCGTCGCTGGGAACGTCGCATGGTGGATGTAGCGGGACAGGCCGCCGAACTGCTTGACCTTCTAGGCGAATCAGCCGCCACCGCCTCACACGCCCTGACCCCCTAACGCTGCCATGCGCCCTTCACCGCACCTCACTGCCGCCGGAGCCGCGACACCCCTCACCGGGGTTGATCGCTACGTGGCCTTCCTCGTGGCTGGTCGCCAGTTTGTCGTGCCGGCTGCCGAGGTTGCAGAGGTGCTCCGAGACGGCCGTGTCAACAACGTGCCGCGCGCCCCCGAGTCGCTGGCCGGCCTACTGAATCTGCGGGGGAGGATTGTGCCCGTGATCGACCTCCGACGCCGGCTCGGGCTCCCTTCCATAGGCTCAGGTACAGAGCGACCAGCCGCGACGGTACACCTCGTGCTCCAGGCGACGGACGAGTGGTCCAGCCTGCTCGTCGACGAGATCCTCGACGTGATTGAAATCAACGCATCAAGTTTCGAGCCCGTGGTCGCTCAACAGCAGACCGACGCCACCGACGCGACCACCGCTGTCTACGCAAGCCCCGATGGCTTGATGTACCTGCTCGACATTCGACAGGTGCTGCGGCCAACAAGCCGTCCGCGCCCCACCACCGCCTCATAGCCCTCCCCACACTGCGATTCTTTGGAGAAAATCCGTGTTCGACGCCCACAACCCAACCTCGACAAGAGCCTCGGTCGATTCGCATTCATCCTGGAAAGGCCTGCTCGCCAACAGGCTCTTGCTTTCCCTACTGGCCGTCGCCCTGCTGCCTTTGGCATTCATGGGCATCAGCACCTACCGCTCTGCGTCAACAGCTCTGGAGACGCAAGCCCTGAATCAACTCGAGACTGTCCGATCGATCACCGCCAAGTCGGTCGAACGCTATTTCGCTGCGATGGAGAACAACCTTCGCGTGTTCGCCGAAGACCGCATGACGGTAGAGGCACTTCGTGAGTTCACCGCGGGAATGCAGAGTCTGGCCTCAGACGACGCCGCTGCAGACGACGTCGATGCGGCTCGTCAGCAGTTGCTCGCGTTTTACGACGGGGACGTCGCGGCTGCGTTCCGCGAACGCGGCGAACAGGCTCCCGAAGGACGCACGCTCGTCGACGGTCTCGATGAGAACGCCACGATTCTGCAAAACCTGTACCTAGCCACCAACAAGAACCCAATCGGCTCCAAGGATCGACTGGACGACGCTGACGACAGTTCCAACTACTCCAAGACGCATGCGACCTTCCACCCGATTCTGCGAAGCATGCAGCAAAAGTTCGGCCTCTACGACCTCTTCCTGGTCGATGCCCGTAGCGGAAACATCGTCTACAGCGTCTTTAAGGAAATCGACTTCGCGACATCGCTGCGCACCGGCAGCTTCGCCAGCACGAGTATCGGCACCGCGTTTTCCGAAGCGGTGACCCGCGCGAGGAAAGACCTCGTGACCTTCGCCGACTTCCGGCAGTACCTGCCAAGTTACATGGTTCCAGCCAGTTTCATCGCCTCGCCGGTCTATGATGGTCGCGAGTTGATCGGCGTGGTGGTTTTTCAACTTCCTATCGACCGGTTGAATGAAATCGTGTCGGAAACCGTCGGCATGGGGAACACCGGCGAGACGTATGCCGTTGGATCAGACGGCCTCTTCCGAACCGACTCCAGGTTCCTGGAAGCACTCGGTGTGAAAACCACGATCATCAACCCCGAGGTACGGGTCGACAGCTTGCCCGTGAGGGAGGTCTTCGACCGCAATGCGGCTGGCACACGACTTGGCCTCGATTACCGAAACTCCAGCGTGCTAGCCTCGTGGACGCCGGTCACCATCCACAGTGGGGACCAAGGTGGAACGGAAGTCCGTTGGGCGTTGATTTCAGAAATCGACGCTGCTGAAGTCTTCGCGCCCATCAAAAGCCTGCGAAACTTCGCCATCACCGTCTTCGTGGTCACCACGATCGGTGTGGTGATTGTGTCGACCGCGATCGCTCAGCGATTCACCAAGGAGGCACGCCGGCAGGCAACGCTCGTGGATGGGATCGTCGACAATACCCATGCCTTGGCCAGTGCCTCTGAAGAACTCACCAGCGTCAGCCAGCAGATGAGCGCTGCGGCGGAGGAGACCACCGCCCAAGCCAACCTCGTCTCGGCGGCGGCGGAGCAGGTCAGCGGCAACGCCAAGGGCGTTTCCTCATCGGTGGAGAACCTCGGCCAGAGCATCCACGAAATCGCGGGCAGCGCCCAAGAGGCCGCCCGGGTTGCTCGACAAGCCGTCGACATGGCTGGATCCACCAGCCAAACAATGAACGCCCTCGGCGTTTCCAGCCAACAGATAGGCCAAGTTGTGAAAGTGATCACCACGATCGCAGAACAGACCAATCTCTTGGCACTCAACGCCACGATCGAGGCCGCCCGAGCTGGTGAAGCCGGCAAGGGCTTTGCGGTGGTGGCCAATGAGGTGAAGGACCTGGCTCGGGAAACGGCCAAGGCGACCGAAGACATCGGCAGTCGGATCGAAGCCATGCAGGCCGACGCCGACCGGGCAGTCACCGCCATTTCTGAGATCGGCTCGGTCATCGCAAGGATCGATAACCTGCAAACCACGATCGCTGCCGCGGTGGAGGAACAATCCGTGACGACTGCTGAGATTAGCCGTAACATCACGGAAGCCACCACAGGCACCGCCGAAATCGCTGAGAACATCGTGCAGGTTGCCCAGGCGGCGCAAAGCACTGCTGAGGGTGCTTCCAACACGCAGGTTTCCTCCCAAGAGCTGTCCCGGATGGCCCAGGCACTGCAAAAACTTGTGAGCGAATATCGATCTTGAGCTGGGCCCTCTGGGGGAAACAGCTGCCTGCACCTGACAGATTTGGGCCGAGAGAGGATGGAACGTGCGGGCACTGGTCGTTGACGATTCCAAGCCTGTTCGCAGCATCGTGACCAACGTGCTGCGACAACTGCAGTTCGAATGCAGCGAAGCTGGCAACGGCCAGGAGGCTCTCGACCTGCTCTCAGGAGGCGATCGCCCCGCTTTGATCACCATCAACTGGCACATGCCGGTGATGGATGGCATCGCACTGGTCCGCGCCCTGCGCGCCGAGCCGAAGTACAAGGCGTGCAAACTCCTGATGATCTCCACGGAGTACGCACCCGACCGAATCGCCTTCGCGCGTGAGGCGGGTGTTGATGCCTACGTAGCGAAGCCCTTCACGGCGGAGGCCCTGACCCGTGAAATCACGGCCCTGGGCCTAAAGCCCTCTCTCCCGGCCCGATCGCATACCGCTGTTCGCGTGCTGGTCGTGGATGACTCCGCCACGATCCGCAGCCTGCTGTCGAAGGTGCTCGGCGAAGATCCCGAGATCGAGGTTGTGGCAACAGCCGAGCACGGGCAGGCGGGGGTCGACGGCATTCGACGGCATCACCCGGACGTGGTGATCCTCGACGTCGAAATGCCGGTGATGGATGGCATCACGGCCCTGCGAGAGATTCGCCGGCATCACTCCCGGCTCCCGGTCATCATGTTCTCAAGCCTCACCGAAAAAGGGGCGAGAGCGACACTCGACGCGCTCATGGCGGGTGCCAACGATT
>JBMTLP010000007.1:0-22064 GCA_049433245.1 Pirellulales bacterium | reverse complement strand
GCGCTCTAGACACTCCGCTTCCACGCCAAGCGCCCGCAGGCTCTTGAGGGTGGTGAGGCCGGAAGGGCCAGCACCGATCACGCACCAGCGGCTTGGGTCTTGGTGTGCGTTGGACGAGGCCGTCATGACAACTCAGCGGAGATGGCGGAAGCGAGGCGGGACAGATCGTCGTCTGTGTGGTGCCACGACAGGCTGACGCGCACGAGGCTGCCATCACGAGGCACGCTCGGCGGGCGGATCGCAGGCACGAAGAAGCCGGCCTCGGCGAGGCGGTGCGAAAGTGTCACGGCTTTTTCTGGCGTCCCCACCACAACGGGAACAATGTGGCTGGAGACCTCCGGTGTGGACTTCGGCTGCCCTGAGGCAATAGGCAATGCCTTCAAGGCGGTGAGTTCTGCTCGGAACTGGCGAGCCTTCTCCAGCAGTTCGCGGCGGCGGAAAGGCTCCTGTTCGAGCAACGTGATCGCGGTGGTGGCTGCCGCCGCCACGCCTGGCGGATGGGCGGTGGAAAAAATCCAGGCCCGTGCGGCATGCCGCAACCAGTGAATGAGCGGCTGCGGTCCAGCCACAAAGCCTCCCGCGGTGCCCAGGGCTTTGGAGAGCGTGCCGACCCTGATCGACACGCGCGCTGCGCAGCCGGTGGCCTCAAGCAACCCACTGCCGCGATCTCCAAACACGCCTGTCGCGTGCGCTTCGTCGACCATCAGCATGCCGCCGAAGCGATCGGCGATGTCGCACAAGTCGGCCAGCGGAGCCACGGTGCCATCCATGGAGAAGAGGCTATCGGTCACGATCAACAGGCGGCGGGCGGGGAGAGCCGCTTCCACCTGCGACACGAGTGTGCGAAGGTCGCGGTGGGGATACACGAGCAGCCGGGCACGCGTGAGCCGACAGCCATCGATGATGCTGGCATGGTTCCGCTCGTCACTGACGATCAAATCCCCTTCGCCGACAAGGGCGGGAATGGTGGCGGCGTTGGCTGCGAAACCGCTGGGGAACACGATCGCTGCCTCGGTTTGGAGCAGGTTGGCGAGCGCAGACTCGAGGGCTTCGTGGGCCTGGGAGTGCCCACTCACCAGAGGGCTTGCACCGCTTCCAAACCCCTCGGCACAGCTCCCTTTCGAACAGCTGCGGGTCAGACGCACATCCCCGGCGTATCCGAGATAGTCGTTGGCACCGAAGTTGACCAACTCGCGGCCGTCGAGTTCCACGAGCCGCCCCTGTCGGCCTCGTCGGACGCGGTGAGGACGCATGAGCCCTTCGCTTTGGAGTCGCTGCAGGCTGCCCTCCCGCCACGAAAGCGACTCAGGCAGCGGGGCCCGCGGTCGGAGGGCTTCGGGCGCTGGATTGATGCGGCATGTCATGAGTGGATTATGGCTTCGACGCGGCCAGCTTCTCGACCATGCGAAACTCAGCAGCCGTGACCGGCATCACGGAAAGGCGGCTTCCTTTTCGCAAGAGTTCCATACCAGAGAGCGCCTTTACGCCGCGAAGTTCATCAAGTGAAACGGCACGTGGAAACGCTGCCACGAGTTTGACATCGACCATCTCCCAGATGGGTTTTTCAACGCTGGCTTTCGGATCGTAGTGGTCCCCCTGCTCATCCAGCGCGGTGTGGTCGGGGTAGGCCTCCTTGACGACCTCTGCGATCCCGACTGCCGCCGGTGGTGCGGCGTTGGAGTGATAGAAGAGGCAGCGGTCCCCTTTCCGCATTGCCTTCATGAAGTTGCGGGCTTGGTAGTTCCGCACACCATCCCAGCAGGTCGTCTTCTTTGGCGCGGCGGCGAGGTCCTCAATCGAGAACGTGGAGGGTTCGCTTTTGATCAGCCAGTACTGCATGGGGAGTTCCTTCGGTGAGTGCCCGTATCGTGCCCGATCGCCGCGACAGGGACAATCAGACAGGCACGCCAGCGGGCCTCACGCGGCGAACGGTGGGCGGGCACATAAAACGGCTGGGGTGGCGGGAGAGTCCGCCACCCCAGCGACTTCGTCACACGCCGTCAGACGCTGGCTGTTACGACCGTGGGCTTGCAGCCGAGCAGCAGTCGCTGCAGCCGCAGGTTTTGTCGGAACAGCAGCAGCACGTGCAGTCATCACAGTTGCATACGCCGGTCGCGCAGCAGCCACAGCAGGCGCAGGCATCGCATCCTGCTGAGGAGGCGATGGAATCGATCCCAGCCACCGGCGCGAGCATCATGGCGGCCCAAACAAGAAATGAAGACATGGTGAAACCCTTTCCCATGAGAAACGGAAGTCGAGAAGCGGCCGAAACGTTCGGCTGCTCTGAGCACCGGGAACTTCAGGGCGAGTGATGAACGCCATCACCTGCCGTGATGCCCCGTGGCGACTTCAGTCCCTCCAGACTCCGTAGAGCAGCCGCAGCGGGCGGGTGGGAGCGTGGAAGAGATGGGCTGAGAGCGCGGTGGCGAGGCTGCCGGCACCCAGTTCGGTGGCCGGGGGTAACGCCGGGAGCGCGCAGACGATCAGGCCATCAGTGACGCCTTCCGCTAGCGAACTTGGTGGAATGGCCGGAGATTCATCCCGTGCCTCGAGCAGGCAGCGACAGTCCGTTTGAGAGAGGCGGTCGGCTTCCACCGCCGTGAGCCGTTCGGTCCGAGCGGTATCAGATGCCAAGGCAGGTTGATGACAGCAGCCGGACACGTGGTTTTGAGGCCACGTCGAAATCTGTTCAGGAAGGCCCTGCTGGTCTTGGGCTGGCCGGCTGACTTGAAGGTGGCAGCATCTGCTTTCGCTCTGACAGCACGCGGTACAGTCCGTAGATGCGAGGACGGGTGCTGCGAGAAACAGCACGCACAGCACGCCTCTGCTGACGACCGCGAAAGTGCGGCCCCAAGCGAGGCGGTTCGAGGTGTGTGCGTGGTGCGGTTTCATGGCTTAAGAAACCGTATGCGACTCGATGTCTCCGATCAACACCACGTGGAGCTCTTTAGGCCCATGGGCGCCGAGCACGAGGATCCGTTCGATGTCACCGGTGCGGCTGGGGCCGGTGATAAACGACAGCATGCTGGGCAGTTCGCCGTGATGCCGATCCTTGATGAACTGCATGGCATCCCCGAGGGTGCCAGCAACCTGATCAACCGTCGCCACGACAATGTGCACATGGGGCAGGATCGAGAGTCCGCGGCCTCCAGAACGGCGGCTGTCGACGAGGATCGAGCCCGTTTGGGCGACGAGCCCCTCGCATGAGGTGATGCCCGCCTGACAGGTTTCCAGCCGGTTCTTGTCAGCGTCTTGGGCCGCATCCACTTGATACGTCTCACACGACAGTCCACGCACCACCTCCGCCACGAGCGGATCGTCGTGCCAGGCCACCCGCTGCCATCCACCATCGCGGGCGAGGCCCGCAACAATCTCCCCGGCCTGGGACAGATCGGCGCAGCGATGGACCACAGCCCGGAGTTTGTCGAGGTTCTCGGTGAGAATTGCCAAGCGCTCTACCGGTGAGTTGCCTCCGTCGGGAAGCCAGGGGCGGCCGGCGTCGGCGGGCAGCACCGCCAGGATGGGCAGGCCGGGAGAAGCCGTGGAACTGGGGTCGCTCGAGGCGGGCACGTCAACGAGATGCCGATCGATGACGTGCGGAGGCGGTGCCGGAAAGCGCAGGGCTTCGCGAATTCTCGCCAGGATCAGGTTGCGGGAGGACTGACCGCGAGAGCCCTCGGCATCATGGCCGCTAGCGGGGGTAGTGCGGTGGAGGTTGGTCTGGTTGGTCATCAGTTCTTGCCTCCGCTTTGGCTGGCAGCGGCGCGATGAGGGGCGGACTGCTGACGACGACGCCACGCCGTGCGAAACGTTTCCCGCGGAGCCTGGGGAAGATCGCGAGTGGCAATCCATTCGCGAACCAGTGGTGCCTTGAGTCGTCTGGCGAGAGCCATGCTGTGCCGGGCGAGCCAGCCGCCCGTACGAAACAGCCAGGGCCTCGTGGCGGCGGCGACGAACAGGCGGTGGCCGAGTTTTTCCAGCCGATTCGGCGCGGTCCGGGCAGCATTGCGGCGGTTGTGCAGCAGATGGTGGTGGATATCGATCCGGACAGGACAGGCGTCGCTGCACGCTCCGCACAGAGAACTTGCGCCCGAGAGATGATTCCAGTCGGCAAGCCCTCGCAGGTGCGGAGTGATCACCGAACCGATCGGTCCCTGGTAGGTCGTGCCGTAGGTGAACCCACCGACGTTCTTAAAGATTGGGCAGACGTTGAGGCAGGCCCCGCAGCGGATGCAGTGCAGGCTGTCGCGCTGTTCAGGGTCGGCCAGAATAGCCGAACGATGGTTGTCGAGCAGCACGACATGCATCTGCTCGGGACCGTCGCACTCGCCCGCTTGGCGAGGGCCTCCGTAGAGGGTGTTGTAGCAGGTCATCGGCTGCCCAGCCCCGGCGGTTGCGAGCATGGGCAGCAGGACCGAGAGATCGTCGAGGTTGGCGACAACCTTCTCGATCCCTACGAGCGCTATGTGCATCCTGGGGAGGGCTGCGGTGAGTCGTGCATTCCCCTCATTCTCGGTGATGGAAATCTGGCCGGTTTCAGCGACTAAAAAGTTGGCGCCGGTGATCCCCACGTCGGCCTCAACGTACAGCCGTCGCATGTGGTGGCGGGCGATCATCGTCAGCTCTTCGGGGCTGTCGGTCGGTGCGGTGCCCAGGTTGTCTTGGAAGAGACGGCTGATTTCCTCACGACGGACGTGCATGCAGGGAAAGACAAAGTGGTAGGGGGGTTCGCCACGGAGTTGCTGGATGAACTCCCCCAGGTCGCTCTCGACAACTCCGTAGCCTTCCTCTTCTAGCGCAGCGTTGAGGTGAATCTCTTCGCTGGTCATGCACTTGCTTTTGATGATGGCCCTGGCTCCGGCCTGTCGCACGAGTGCCAGGATGACTTCGCGGGCTTCCTGGGCATTGGCCGCCCAGTGCACCTGCCCTCCGCGGGCTTCGAAGTTGGTGGCAAACTGCTCAAGAAGTTCGTCGAGCCGATTGACGGCCGACCACTTGGCCAGGCTGGCGGCGTCGCGCGCGTGCTCCCAGTCTCTGTAGCGGGCCTTTTGTGCATCACGGCTCTTGTAGTAACCGCCCAGGGCCGAACGCACGAACGAGCGGTGCCCCACATCGGCCACGTGGGCGGCGGCGTCTTGGAGAAATCGTCGCTTCGGGGGAATCTGCTCGGCGGAACCGGCAGCCTCCGGCGGCCTTTTCCCTGTCTCCTTGGAGTCTGAAGCTGCGGTATGCTGGAGGGTTGTCATCGCACTCGCGAACTGTCGGGAAGTCTGGTGAGAACTGCTCCCAGGATACACGGCACGTCGAAAGAGAACCGCGGTCTCCGCGATGAGGCAAAAATGATGGGGTTTGCGAGGCGAGTTGGGGAGCAGGAGTCCTGATGGCGGAACCCTCAATCTGGTTTATCGTTTGGCTGCTGATTGGCACCGTGCTCACCGTGGCCTGGGCAGCGGGCTGCGTGTGGGTGCAGCGAGATGCCTTCTCCATCCTGGATCAGCCCAAACGCTGGACGTTTGCCGCCATCGTGACCGGCATGGTGTCGCTGGCAGCCCTGCTGCGGGTCGGTCCCACAGTGATGCCGTTGCTGCTCTTGCTGTGGAGCGTGGGGGGCATCGGTTACCTGCTCTACCGCGATAGCAAGGCGATGGAGTCGGAGACGCTCCTGCTGAAACTCTTCACACGGGAGTTTTGGCGGGACAGTTTCCGCAGTCTCAAAGGAGCGCTGCGGTGGTCGCGGTCGACAGGTGGTGCGGCCATCATCAGCGACGGCGTGAGTTACGTCGAACTGTTGAAGAAAGACGGGAGTTCCCTCGACGGCAGCAATGCGACAGACCGCGAGGTGTCGAAGGCCGTGGGCACCATCCGTGAGATGTTTGAGTCGGCCATCAAGATGCGGGCGACCGACATTCACATGGAGCCCAAGCAAGGGGATACCTACGGCGTGCGCTTTCGCGTGGACGGCATCCTGCAAAACGTCTCCACGTTGCCGGGTGACGAAGGCCGGCCAGCAATCTCGGCGCTCAAAGTGCTCTCCGACATGGACATTGCCGAACGGCGGCGGCCCCAAGACGGAACGTTTTCAGCGCGGTACCAAGGGCGCACGTTCGATGTGCGGGCGGCGTCGGGGCCGACCAACTTTGGTGAGAAGATTGCGCTGCGGCTGCTCGATGCCGACGGCGGCATTGTGCAGGGGGGCCTGACAGGGCTCGGCATGTCGCCTGCGATGCTGGAAGCGATGCGGGCGATCATTCACCGTCCGCATGGGATGCTGATCGTCTGTGGGCCAACGGGTGCTGGCAAGACCACCACGCTCTACTCCGCTCTGTCGGAGATCGACTCGCTCACCCGCAACATCATGACGATCGAGGATCCGATCGAGTATCGGCTCGACAACGTCTCGCAGACAGCCGTCAACGTGGCTGCCGAGTTGACGTTTGCCAAGATCCTTCGATCTGCCTTGCGACAGGACCCCGACGTGATCCTGGTCGGTGAGATTCGCGATAAGGAAACTGCCGAAATCGCGATGCAGGCGGCGCTGACCGGGCACTTTGTGTTTACGACCCTGCACGCCAACGACGCGCCCACCACGATCACGCGACTGCTCGACATCGGCATCGAAGCGAGCCTGATCCAGTCTGCATTAACCGCCGTGTTGGCCCAGCGTCTGGTGCGGGTGCTCTGTCCGAAGTGTCGGGAGCCCTACGAGCCACAACCAGAACTGCTCAAAACGCTGGGCATCCGCACCGATAAGCCGCCGGTGTTCTACCGCGAAAAGGGATGCAAAGAGTGCTTTGGCGTTGGCTTCCGGGGCCGCACAGGGATCTACGAGCTCCTGGAGATCGGCCCAGAAGTTCGCGGCCTGCTGGTTGGGCAGCCATCGATCGAGGCGATTCGGGCGGAGGCTCGCAAGGCGGGCATGAAGAGCCTCAGGCTCGATGGTCTCCGCAAGGTGGTGGCGGGCGTGACCACGCTCGACGAGGTGACCCGGGTGACCAACTGAGGCGAGTCTATGCTTGCAGAGAGTTCCATCATTCAACGGCTCGACGACCCTGCCGTCGCCCTGTGTGTGCTGGTGATGGCAGGTGCGGGCCTCAAACTCGGAGGATTTCGCACCACGCTCATCGGCTTCGGCCTGCTGCTCTCGCTCGATGCTGCGCTCGCCTTATGCGGCTGGGTAGCGGGGCTGCTCACCAAAGTCGAGGTGCCGCCAGCCTATGCCACCGTCGCTGCCTTTCTCGTGCTGTTTCTGGTAGGTACCGCCGCCACGGTCGGCGCGATGCAGGCGTTTCTTCGCGACTCCGCAGCGAGATTGCCGGCCATCACCGATGGCATTCTCGGTGCCCTCGCTGGCGTGCTCGCGGGGATCGTGATCGCAGCCACGCTCCACATCGGTTGGTCGATGGGCACCTGCCAAGAGGCCCAGGAGGTGCCAGCGGAGTATCGCTTCGATCCGGAGGGCGTGGAGTTCAAGGTGGGCGAAGCGATGCTGGCGAATGTGGCCGGCGTGTCGAACAGCTTGGCGAAGGAACTCGTGGAGCGGTATCGGCTCGGGCTGTGGGTCGATCCGCTGCCGGTTCCCGAGCCGGACATGGTTCCTGAGGAAGACGCGGATGCCGATGCTGATGCCATGTCTCGCCCCGCGACGGAATCTGCCGACGAGGGGCCAGCAGAAGGCGAAGCGAGCGGGGATGGTGAAGCGGTGATCCCGGGCGGTCTCCTGCCGACGCTGCCCGAAGGGGGGCTCACGCCCACAAATGCTGAAGACAACGCCGGCTCTCAACCCAACACGGGTGGCGAGCGGAGCGACCCGTTCGCTGGTGAGCAGCAGCCTCCGTGAGCAGTTCTCCGAGCGGGCGAACCGACGCGCGGCTCACGGGCAGGCGGTCGCCAGCACTTCTGCGAGGTGGATCGTGCGGCAGGCTTTGCCGTTTCGGCTGAGCCACCCATCGAGTTGCAACTGACAGCTGGGATCGCTCGACACGACAAATGCGGCATTGGTGCGGCAGAGCGAACCACCCTTCACTTCTGCCATTGCCGTGGAGATCATCGGGAACTTCACGCTAAACAGGCCGCCGAAGCCGCAGCAGCTCTCCGCTTCGTCGCACTCAATGAGTTCGAGGTCCTGAACGTGGCGGAGGAGGGTGCGAGGGGCTTCTTTGATCCGCAGTTCCCGCATGCCATGGCAACCGTCGTGGTAGGTGACCTTGTGCGGAAACCTTGCGCCGATGTCCGTAACGCCAAGTTTCTCGACGAGAAACTCTCCAAACTCGAACGTGCGCGAGGCGAGGTCGAGCGCGGCGGTCTCGTGTGGAGTGCCGGCGAGGAGTTCTGGATAGAAAACCCGCATCATCGCCACGCACGAACCACTCGGGCCGACGACCGCATCGGCTCCTTCAAACAGCTCGATCGTGCGAAGGGCTAGTTGCCGAGCCTCGTCCCAGTAGCCAGCGTTAAAACTCGGCTGACCGCAGCAGGTTTGACCATCGCGATATTCCACCGAGTGACCAAGGTGCTCCAGCACGCGGGTCACCGCCAGCCCCACCTGCGGTGTCATCTGATCGACGAAACAAGGGATAAAGAGGCTGACGTTCATGGGAGTTCGGCTTATCCTCGTCGCTCGATGGCGCGCACCATGGCAGCCCCCATGTCGGCTGGGCTTTCCGCAATCTCAATCCCTGCATCCCGCAGGGCCTCGAGCTTGGCTTCCGCGGTGCCCTTGCCTCCCGAAATGATGGCACCGGCATGACCCATCCGCTTGCCAGGAGGGGCGGTGCGACCAGCAATAAACGCCGCCACGGGCTTCGTGACATGCTCCTTGACGAAGGCCGCGGCCTCCTCTTCGGCGCTCCCGCCAATCTCTCCCATCATCAGGATCGAGTGGGTGTCGGGGTCGGCTTCAAACAGGGCCAAGATGTCGATGAAGCTCGACCCGACGAGCGGGTCGCCACCGAGGCCAACGCAGGTGCTCTGGCCGTGTCCGAGCTGCGTCAGCTGCCAGACAGCCTCGTAGGTGAGAGTGCCTGAGCGGCTCATCACGCCCACGTGACCTGGGGTGTGGATGTAGCCAGGCATGATGCCAATCTTGCACTCACCCGGCGTGATCACACCGGGGCAGTTGGGGCCGATCAGCCGGCTCTTGCTGGCATGTACCACGGGTAGCACCCGAGCCATGTCGAGCACGGGGATACCTTCGGTAATCGCAATCACCGTTTCGATGCCGGCGTCGACGGCTTCCAGGATCGCGTCGGCCGCAAATGGAGGTGGCACAAAGATCATCGTGGCATTCGCCCCGGTGGCGTCGCGTGCCTCAGCGACGGTGTCGAACACCGGCAGCCCTGCGACTTCCTCGCCTCTCTTGCCCGGTGTCACGCCGCCCACCATGCGGGTGCCGTAATCGAGGCAGCCACGGGTATGGAACTCGCCCACCTTGCCCGTGATCCCCTGGCAAATGACGCGGGTATCGCGATTGATGATGATGCTCATGTTTTCCTAAGCCGAGAAGCGGACAGCCGGGAGCCGGCGGGACGGGGAAGAGGAGAGGGACGGTTAGGCCTGGCTCGCAGCAGCGGCCACCACTTTCTTAGCCGCATCGGTCAGACCATCGGCTGTGATGATGCTCGTGCCACTTTCGGCGAGGATTTTTTTACCTTCCTCGACCTCTGTGCCTTCGAGTCGAACCACGAGTGGTACCGTGAAGCCGATCGTCTTGGAGGCTTCCACGAGTGCCGTGGCGATGGTCGTACATCGCATGATGCCACCAAAGATGTTGACGAGGATCGCCTTGACGTTGTGATCCGAGAGGATAATGCGAAACGCTTCGGTCACCTGTTTGACGTCGGCACCGCCGCCGACGTCGAGGAAGTTGGCAGGTTCACCACCGTGAAGCTTCACGAGGTCCATCGTGCTCATCGCCAGGCCAGCTCCATTGACGAGACACCCGATGGAGCCGTCGAGCTTCACGTAGGACAGGCCGGAAGCTGCAGCGCGAATCTCAGCAGGTTCTTCCTCAGATTCATCCCGCAGGGCCACCACGTCCTTGTGACGGAACAGGGCGTTGTCGTCGAAGGTCATCTTGGCGTCGAGCGCGATCAGGGTGCCGTCTTTGGTCAGCACCAGCGGATTGATCTCGAGCAGCGAGGCGTCGAGCGAGACAAACGCCTTGGTGAGAGAGCGGAAGAAGTGTTCGGCGGCTCGCCAACTTGATGTGGGCAGCCCAAGCTTGGAGCACAGCAGCCGGGTCTGGTAGGCGGCCAGGCCGCGGTCGGCGTCGAAAGGTTCGGTGAGGATCAGCTCCGGAGTCTTCGCTGCGACCTCTTCGATATCCATGCCACCGGCAGTGCTGGCGATCAACACGGGAGAGCCGGCAGCTCGGTCAACGAGGATCGCACAGTAGAGTTCTCGCTCAATGTTGCAGCCGCTCTCCACAAACACCTGGCGGACCACCTGCCCCTCCGGGCCCGTTTGAATGGTCACGAGGGTTTGGTTCAGGAGTCCGCCAGCGATGCGGGCGGCATCTTCGGGGCTCTTGGCGAGTTCCACGCCCCGCTGCTGCGAACCCTTGACCTGCCCCTTGCCGCGTCCACCGGCATGGATCTGAGCCTTGACGGCACAGACCGGCGTGCCGAGCGCGGAAAACGCCTGCGAGGCCTCTTCGGGCGTGCGGGCAACGTGGCCAGCAAGGACGGGCACACCAGCGGCCCGCAGGAGATCCTTAGCCTGGTATTCGTGAATCTTCATGAGTGCCTTTCATGGCGAGGCGGGGGCAAAACGCCCCTGAGCGGCGTCAATATGGCAGGGCCGCCGGAGGATTCCAACCGGGGGGCGTGCGACTCGCTGATAGCGGTAGACTCGCGGCCTCAGTCAGCGGCGGCCAGATGGTCTGCGGAGATGCACGTGAGCCGAGAGAACGTCCCGATCGTCATTGTGGGAGCCGGCTTTGGCGGGCTCGCGATGGCGATCCGTCTCCTCGCGACGGGGCGTCAGGACTTCCTCATTCTGGAGAAGGCGGCCGGGCTCGGTGGCACCTGGCACGACAACACCTATCCCGGCTGTGCCTGCGACATCCCTTCGCACCTCTACTCGTTTTCCTTCGCACAGCATCCCGGATGGACGCGGCACTACGCCTCGCAGGCCGAGATCCTGGCCTACCTCGAAGATGTTGCCGCGCGGCACCGCCTGCACGAGAAGATTCGCTTCAACACCAGCGTCGCCTCGCTCTCCTGGGACGATGCCGGTCGTTGGCAGATCACCACGAGTGACGGCGACACGCTCTCCGCGAGGGTGGTCGTGCTTGGCGTGGGGGGGCTGCACATTCCGCGGTATCCCGACATCCCGGGCCTCGAGACCTTTGCTGGCCCTGCCTTCCATTCTGCCCGGTGGCGGCACGACGTGGACCTCGAGGGCAAACGGGTGGCGGTGATCGGCAGTGGGGCCAGCGCCGTGCAGATCGTGCCTGCGATCGCACCGGAGGTGGCCCACCTGTCGGTGTTTCAGCGCACGCCCCCCTGGATCCTGCCCCGCCACGATCGGCCGATTCCCGTTGGCGTTCGTCGCGTCTTCGCGAAGCTTCCTTGGCTGCAGCGACTCTGGCGGTGGGTGATCTACCTGCGGCAGGAGTCGATCGCATTTGCCTACACCCGCAACCCTAAGCTGCTTGGTCACTGGCAGAAGCAGACGATGCGTCTGATTCAAAAAACCATTTCCGACCATCTCCTCCGCGACAAGCTCTGGCCACGCTATCCCCTCGGCTGCAAGCGGGCCCTGCTCTCCGACGACTACTACCCTGCCCTCGCTCGCGACAATGTGGAGTTGGTCACCGAACCGATTCAGGAGATTCGTGAGCGGGGTCTCGTCACCGCGGACGGCCGCGAGCATGCGGTGGATGTGATCGTGCTCGCCACCGGGTTTCGTACGTTCAACCCTGCTGATGAGATTGCCATCTCCGGACGACACGGCAGACGCCTTGCCGACGACTGGTGCAACGGGCCTGAGGCGTACAACGGTGTGTTCGTGGCGGGCTATCCCAACCTGTTCATGCTCATGGGCCCCAACTCAGGCCTCGGTCACAACTCGATTGTGTTCATGCTGGAGGCCCAGGTCCGCTACATCCTTTCCTGCCTGGCGCTGCTGGAAAGCCGAAAACTGGCGGAGATCGAGGTACGAGAAGACATTCAAAGATTCTTTAATACAGCGATCGCAGAGCGGTTTCGTCAGACGGTGTGGGTGGCGGATGGCTCGCCGTGGCGACAGCCCTGCCAGAGTTGGTACAAAACAGCCACTGGACGGCTCTCGGCGCTGTGGCCCGGGTTTTCCGCCTCATTCTGGTGGCGGCTGCGGCGGGCCGACCCACGTGACTTTGTCGCAGCTGAGCAGGCTGCCGCGGAAGCGGCTTCGCGCCTATGACTGGTTTGGCCCATCGACAAACCGTCGGCATGCCGCAGGTCGTGATCGATCTGGAGAAGTTGCGTCACTTCAACTGTGGCCTCGGTCGCTTCTCCTACTATCTCGGCCGGGAGATTCTCCGTGTTGGCAGCACGTCGTTTGATCCGGTGTTTCTCCTGCCGAAAGGTGCGGAGAAGTATTTCCCCGAAGGGGGTTACGGCACGCTGGCCGCCACGCTGCTGCGGAAGGAAGTGGTGCAGCAGATTGCGCGACCGATCATCCGCCCCTTCCTTGGCAAGCCCCGGATTGCTGTGTGGCACGTCTCCAATCAGATGTCGCGGTATCTGCCGCTCGATCCACGCGTGCCGGTGATCCTCACGGTCCATGACCTCAATTTCCTCCACGAATCTCCCCAAACTGACCGCGGTCACGAAATCGAGAGGAAGCTGGCCGACATCCAGCGCAAGGTCGATCGTGCGTCGGTGATCGTGACCGATTCGCAGTATGTCGCCGACGACCTCGCAGCCCACGTCAGTCTCGCAGACCGACCGGTGCAGGTCGTTCCACTCGGACTCGGTGAACCCCCGCAGGCCTCCACAACACGGCCCGCGTTCTTGCCAGACGGCCCCTTTCTGTTCACGGTCGGCAACTGCCTGATTCATAAGAACTTCCATGTGCTCTTCGACTTGCTCCCCGCGGCACCTCAGCATCGCTTGGTGATCGCGGGCAAGAAGGCGACCCCTTACGGCGAACACCTCGAACGCGAAATCGTGCGACTCGGACTCACCGATCGTGTCTTGATGCCGGGCGAAGTCTCCGACGGCGACCGCCAGTGGCTCTACGAGCACTGCGAAGCCTTCCTCTTTCCCTCGCTCACCGAGGGCTTCGGCTTTCCCGTGCTGGAAGCGATGCAGGCGGGCCGCCCCGTCTTCTGCTCCCGCAAGACGAGCCTGCCTGAGATCGCTGGCGACCAGGCCACCTACTTCGATGCCTACGACGCCGACTCGCTGGCCGGCGTCTATCGAGCGGGGATGCAGCGGTTTGCCGATGATTCTCACGCGTCGCAGCGCCTCCGCGAGCACGCCGCCGCCTTTTCCTGGGCTGAGACGGCCCGCCGCTACTGCCGGGTGTATGAGGCGGTGATTGGGGGGGGCGTGTAGGGGCGCTCGGAGCGAGGCTGGGCCGATGAGCCGGGCGTTCGCTGCGCCATCCTGGCTTCGCTCACTCGTGCATTCTCGCTTTCGCCCTCCGGGCTGCGCTCGAATACAAAGCCGGCTCATTCGGCCCGGCCTCGCTCCTCGCTGAGCGTTTTAAGGACGGCCTGTCCGCCGCCTTCGGCGTCGGTCTGCGGCCGGGGGCAGCGGCAGGGGCAGGGGCTGGGCTGCCTCTTTTGCCTAGGTTGCGTGGTGTGTGCGATTGGTGAGGTGAGCCCGATCAGAAACCTCAGGCGAAACGTTCCTCTTGCCGAAGAAAGAAAAGTCAGGTGTTGCTTTGCTGTGAGGGGGAGCCCGAGTTTGAACGGCGTTCGACCACGTGTGGTGCTCGACCTGGAGCGGCTGCGGCATATCAACTGCGGTCTCGGTCGGTTCTGCCTCCATCTCGCTCGCGCCCTGCTGCAGCCGACAGAGCGAGGTGGCGAGGGGTGCTCCATCGAGCCGGTTCTGTTTCTGCCGCAACAGGCGAGGCGTTACTTCGAGCCCCTGGTGTCGGGAATTCGTCCGCGACGCCTGGCGGTGCCTACCCTGCGGAAAGAGGTGTTCGTGCGATGGCTTCGGCCGCTGGCTAAGCCGTTTTTGCCGGGGCCCAAGGTGGATGTGTGGCACGTCACGCATCAACTCTCGAAGTACCTCCCGTTTGACGCGCGGGTGCCGGTGCTGCTCACGATTCACGACCTGAACTTTCTGCACGATGAGGAGCACAAGCAAGACGCGGCGCGGACCGCCCGAAAACTCGCGAGCATCCAACGCAAGATTGATCGCGCTACCGCCATCACCACGGTCTCGCAGTTCACGGCAGCTGACGTGCGGGCGCACTTGGATGTTGGTGAGAAGCCGATCTATGTGATCCCCAACGGGATGACGTCGCCCCCGCCCGCCTCGCAGGAGCGGCCAGCGTTTCTCTCCGACGGTCCCTTTCTGCTCTCGATCGGCAACTGTCTCTGGCACAAGAACTTTCACACGCTGCTGGGCATGCTGGAGCAGCTTCCAGATCGCCGGCTTGTGATCGCCGGAAAGAAAGCCACGCCCTACGGACGATTCATCGACGAAGAGGTCGCCCGCCGTGGGCTGCGGGATCGGGTGTTGATGCCTGGGGAGGTGTCTGACGGCGACCGGCAGTGGCTCTACGAACACTGCGAAGCCTTCCTCTTTCCGTCGCTTGCGGAAGGTTTTGGCTTTCCGGTGCTTGAGGCAATGCAGGCCGGGAAGCCGGTCTTCTGCTCACCGCGGACGAGCCTGCCGGAGGTTGCAGGCACCGCCGGCTTCTTCTTTGAATCGTTTACGGCCGAGGCGATGGCAGACACCGTTCGCCGCGGGATGGCCGAGGTCGCACAGATCGACGGCTTTGCCACGCGTCAGATTGCGCACGCTGCCCACTACAGCTGGGAGGCATCAGCGACGAGTTATCGACGCGTCTACGAAGCGATCACGCAGGGCGAGCGGACGGCAGATCTCGGCGGAGCAGCTCGACCCGCCGCGGGGCAGAACGCGGCGTGCGCGGCATAGCGAGAGGCCTCTTTCCTCAGACGGGGTGAAGTGGATGCGAATCCTGGTGTTTGGTGCTTCGGGCATGCTGGGCAATGCGATGTTTCGCGTGTTCGGCGAGAGTCCAGAGCACGAGGTCATGGCAACGGCTAGGAGTGAGGCGACCCGCCGCTACTTCTCTGGCGACCTCGCCGACAGGCTGCTCTCCGGCATCGACATCGATAACCATGACTCGGTGGTGCGGGCCTTCACGGCGGCTCAGCCGGATGTCGTGATCAACTGTGTCGGCATTGTGAAGCAGGTGGCCGATGTGGAGGATCTGCTGCAGGCGATCCCGCGAAACACTCTGTTTCCCCACCGGCTCGCGCAGTTGTGCAAGCTCGGGGGGGCCAGGCTCGTGCACGTCAGTACCGACTGTGTGTTCTCCGGAAAAAAGGGGATGTACTCCGAGTCTGACGAGCCTGACGCCTCACACCTCTACGGTCGCTCCAAGCTGCTTGGTGAAGTCAGCGAACCCCATACGATCACCCTGCGAACGTCGATCATCGGCACCGAGCAGAACGGTGCCCGGAGTCTCGTAGGCTGGTTCCTCGCGCAGCAGGGGAAAGTGAAGGGCTACCGCAAGGCGGTGTTCTCGGGCCTCCCTACCGTCGAACTCTCCACGCTCGTTCGCGACTTCGTGCTCCCTCATCCGGAAGCGCATGGCCTCTACCACGTTGCGGCTGAGCCGATCGACAAAGACACCCTCCTGCGGCTCGTCGCCAAAGAGTATGGCAAGGAGATCGATATTGAACCGAGCGACGACGTGGTCATCGACCGGTCCCTCGATGCCACACGCTTTAAGCAGGCAACCGGCTACTCACCACCCCCGTGGCCCGAGCTCGTGCGCCGCATGCGGATCTTCAACTAAACACAACGCGACCATGAACTTTGGCAACATTGGAAGTTCTCGGCATGTTTGACGACAAGGTCTTGATGATCACCGGTGGCACCGGTTCGTTTGGGAACGCGGTCTTGCGTCGCTTCCTCGATACCAGTGTTCGCGAGATCCGCGTGTTTAGCCGGGATGAAAAGAAGCAGGAGGACATGCGGATCTCGCTGAACCATCCCAAGCTGAAGTTCTATATTGGCGATGTTCGCAATCTCGACAGCATCTCCGACGCCCTCCACGGCTGCGACTATGTCTTTCACGCAGCAGCGCTGAAACAGGTGCCCAGCTGCGAGTTTTACCCGCTCGAAGCTGTCCGCACGAACGTGCTCGGTGCTGAGAATGTGATGAATGCGGCGATCGCCCGGGGGGTTTCCCGGCTGATCGTGCTGAGCACCGACAAGGCCGTCTACCCGATCAATGCCATGGGGCTTTCCAAGGCCATGCTGGAAAAGTTGATGGTGGCCAAGAGTCGGATTCGCCTTGAAGGGGAGACGGTGCTTTCGGCCACGCGATACGGCAACGTGATGGCATCGCGGGGATCGGTGATCCCGCTGTTTGTGGAGCAGATCAAGGCGGGCAAACCGGTGACGGTGACCGATCCGTCGATGACGCGTTTTCTGATGTCGCTTCCCGACTCCGTCGACCTCGTGCTGCATGCGTTTGCGCACGGCGAACAGGGGGACATCTTTGTGCAGAAAGCCCCAGCATGCACCGTGCAGGTGCTGGCCGAAGCCCTGCTCGAGATCTTCGGAGGGCCAAGTCAGGTTCGCGTGATCGGCACGCGGCATGGCGAAAAACTGTTTGAATCGCTGGTATCTCGTGAAGAGATGGCCAAGGCGATCGATGACGAGCGCTACTACCGCATCCCTGCCGACAATCGCGATCTCAACTACGCGAAGTACTTTGTGGAGGGGGAAACGAGCGTCTCTGCGTGCGACGACTACACCTCACACAACACCACGAGGCTTTCGAAGCCCGAGGTGATTGAGTTGCTCATGAAGCTCGACTACATCCAGGAGCAATTGCGTGCTTAAGGTGATGACGATCGTCGGAACACGTCCTGAACTCATCAAGATGTGTCGCGTGATCGAGCGATTCGACCAGCATGCCCGGCACGTGCTCGTGCACACGGGTCAAAACTACGACTACGAACTCAATCAGGTTTTCTTTGACGAGTTGGGGATTCGCAAGCCGGACTACTTTCTGGAAGCAGCCGCTGGCAACGCGGCCGCGACGATTGCGCGAGTGATCGAACGGGCAGATGAGGTGCTTGCGGCAGAGGCGCCCGATGCGCTCTTGCTCTACGGTGACACCAACTCCTGCTTGGCGGTGATCGCTGCCAAACGTCGCAAGATCCCTGTCTTTCATATGGAAGCAGGCAACAGGTGCTTTGATCAGCGAGTGCCTGAAGAGATCAACCGGAAAGTGGTCGATCACCTGAGCGACATCAACATGACGATCACCGAGCATGCGCGTCGCTACCTGCTCGCCGAGAACCTGCCTCCCGACCGGGTGTTTGTGATCGGAAGCCACCTGCCCGAGGTGTTTGCCGCGTTTCGCGAGCAGATCGCCGCTTCGCAGGTGCTTGTCCAGCAGGGGCTACAGCCCAAGGGCTACTTCCTCGCGAGCGCCCATCGTGAGGAAAACGTTGACGATCCTGCTCGCCTGCGGACTCTCGTGGAATCGCTCTCGTGCCTTGCTCAGCAGCATGGGATGCCCGTCCTGGTGTCGACGCATCCTCGCACGCGGGTGCGGTTGGAACAGCTTGAAGGCCTTACCGCCGATCCGCGCGTGCGGTTTGAAAAGCCCTTTGGCTTCTTCGATTACGTTCACCTTCAGACCCACGCGGCGTGTGTGCTTTCCGACAGTGGCACGATCACTGAAGAGTCGGCGATCCTCGGGTTTCCCGCAGTGACCATTCGCGATACCCATGAACGGCCAGAGGGGATGGACGCAGGAGTGCTCGTGATGTGCGGGCTCGACCGCGACACGGTGCTCCCGGCAGTGGAGATGGCGATCGCCGCGTCGGCTTGCCCAGCGACGCCATCGACGGTCGACGCCTATCGCTCTGAAGACGTGTCGTGGAAGGTGCTCAAACTGGTGACGAGCTACGTGCCGTATGTGCGCGAGCGCGTTTGGAGCCTGCCGCGGGTGATGGAACCTGGCACGTAAGAACGGTCTCGGCTTCTTGCTCTTGCCGACTCGGTGTTGGCAACAGTTTCGTCGTCTCTCGCCTCGTCTGCCTCTAGGCGGCCTCGACTCGTTGCGCGGTGACGAGCCGAGTGAATCGTTCCCGGTTGACGGGGGTGGAGAACTCTTCAGCGAGAGCGATCGCCCGCTGCTGCATGGCCGCACAGCCTTGAGGGTCGGCAATCATGTGGGCGAGTGTGTCGGCGAGGGCCTGGCTGTCGGGAGTGCTGCACGCCGTCGCGCAGGCATGCTCGGTGACAAACGTGCAGGGAAACGCGTCGGCCGGAGTGTGCACGAGCAGTGGGGTGCCTGAAGCGAGGTACTCTCCAAACTTCGCTGGGGCCGATGTGCGGATCAGTTCGGGAAACTCGCAGGTGAAGCTCAGCGGAAGGAAGAGGATGTCGGCCTGGATCTGCAAGGAGGCAGCCTCGGCTGTCGTGACTGTGGGATGCCACGTGATGGTTTGCATCGAGAGTCCGCGGGCCACGAGCGGATCGGGGGGCGGGCCATACACCACAACGCGAAGATCGATCCCGCGTGCGCTGAGCATCTGCACGGCCTCGCAGAGTCGTTGCAGGCAGTCGGCTTGGGCGGCGTAGACCGAGCCCGTGTAAGCGATCGTCAGTGGCCGCGAGGGATTGAGGGGCTGACGCGGAAACTGTTGGCGGAGCTCCCGATAGGCGACGGTGTCGACGGGGTTGCGAATCACCGAGACCGGTTTCACGGTGCGTTCGCGCACATCGCGGGCAAGCGTTTCGTTGGGCACCAGCACCTGTGCACAGCGATCCAGCACCAGGGCCTCTGCCAGATCGCGGAGCTGAGGAGCCACATCACGAGACCAACGCCCACCCCGGATGGTCCACTGAGTGCGGTAGTCGTCGAAGTAGTACAGCGAGGTCGGAAGGCCAGTCTGCCGCCCAGCCTCCACTGCCGCAGGGAGATCGATCAGATCGCCACCAGTACAGGCGACGATGCTTTGGCAGCGGTGCTGCTGGACAGTGCGGGCGATGGCGCGAGCGCGCTGCCGGACGAGCAGGTGGTAGAGAGAAACGTGGGTCGAGGGCATGCGAAAGCACTTTCGCAGCAACGCAGGTGTGCGGAGCGGAACGCACGCCAGCCAGTTGTCGCGGTAGAGCCTGGGACGGGCCTTGCGGTCTGTGTCGATGAACACAAACGTCGAGCCCTGGCCGCGAGACGTCAGCCGATCCAGCATCACGGCCTGACCGTTGGTGTCGCCAGGAATCGTATGGCTGACGACCGCAATCGGCCCTGCGGTGTTTGGTTGTGGCGAACGACGAAACATCGAAACGGGGTCTCGCAGCGGCAATCCATCGTGGGCGGGCAAGTTTGGGAATCTAGAGAGGCTGACGTCGACACGCAACGCGAATCCGCGGGGACACGTTGGGTGTGCTGGTGCGTGTGTGACCCCGTTTGGTGTACCGTTCTCGGCAGGGATTCTTCGACTTCACCAGTGGCATCGCGGGCGGTGGCTCAGTGCGGATTCACCACATCAATGCCTATCTCGAAGGGGGCGCGGCGGTGGCAGCCCGAAGGCTGCACCAAGGTCTCCTCGCGGAAGGGATCGACAGCCGTTACTGGCATGCGGAGCCTGCCTGGGCGGCCGGCCCCCTCTCCGCCGACCTGACCTACCAGCTGCTGCCATGGCGGCAGCCATCGGTTCGGCAGCCTGTCCAGCTTGCCAACGCGATGCTGAGGTGGTCGCGTGAACGGATCCTCCGCACCATCTACCGCAAGGGCAAGCCTCAGCGTTCCGGCATGTACAGCGGCCCCGTGCGGCCCTACGCCACCCCACTTGCTGGAGAACTCGCCGCCTGCGACCTCGTGCACCTGCACTGGGTCAGCAAGATCATCGACTACCGGTCCTTTTTTGCCAGTCTTCAGCCGACCGTGCCCATCGCCTGGACGCTGCACGACATGCAGCCTCTCACGGGCGGCTGCCATCATGCGTTTGACTGCGAACGGTTTCGCGAGGGGTGTGGCTTCTGTCCGATTCTGGGGCGGCCGGGGCCCCGCGATCTCTCCACCAGGGACCACGCCATCAAGCGTGCAGCCTTGGCCGGCCGAACGTTCTTGGTGGTCACGCCCAGTCGCTGGCTCGAGCAACTTGCGCGAGCCAGCAGCGTGTGGCCCACGACCACCTCGTTTCACACGATCCGCAACGGCATCTCCCTGGAGGAGTTTTTTCCGATCGACAAGCCCCAGGCTCGTCGTGAACTCGGACTTCCCGAGCACGGTCTCGTGGTGGCCTTCGCAGCCGAGTCGCTCCGCAACGAACCCAAGGGGATACGCGAGTTTCTGGAGGCGATTTCGAGACTGCCACCGCAGTGCCAGGTCACAGGATTGCTCTTTGGCAAGGATCAGCCTCCCGCAGGGATCGCCACCGTGCCACTGGTCAACCTTGGGTTTCTGACCGATCCAGCCCAACAGCGACGCGCCTTCTCTGCGGCCGATATCTTCGCCCTCCCATCGCATGCGGAGACGATTTCACAAACAGCTGTGGAAGCGTTGGCCTGCGGCACGCCGGTGGTGGCGTTTGGCGTTGGGGGTGTTCCGGAAGTCGTGCGGCATGAGCAGACCGGTCTGCTGGCTCGACCGCGCGACGCCATCGATCTTTCGCGAGCCATGCTCACGCTCGCGGAGCACCCCGACCTGCGACGGCGGATGGCTGCGGCGGGTCAGGACCTCGTCCGAGAAGAGTTTGAGGTAGGTTTGCAGGTGCGGCGTTATCGGGACCTCTACGCGGCAGCCGTCGCGGCGACCCCCTCAAAGCCACACCGCACACCCCACGGAGATTGACTGATGAAGGTGCTCGTTACCGGAGGTGCTGGCTTCATCGGGAGCCACATTGTCGACCGCTTGCTCGCCGATGGTCACCACGTTGCCGTGATCGACGACCTCTCCAGTGGTTCCCGCGGCAACCTGCCAGAGGACGTGCCCCTGCACGTGGCTGACATTGTCGACACCGCTGCGGTCGCCGATGTCATCGCTCGCGAGCGGCCTGAGGCCATTTGCCATCAGGCTGCCCAGATGTCGGTCAGCCGCTCGGTCCGTGAACCGCTGTTCGACGCTCAGGTCAACTGCATAGGCCTCATCAATGTGCTCGACGCGGCGGTCGCCAACGGCTGCCGACGGGTCGTCTTTGCCTCCAGCGGTGGCGTGCTCTACGGCGAAGCCACCAGCCCAGCACCAGAGACAACCGCCGCCAACCCGATCTCCCCATACGGCATCACCAAATGGGTTGGGGAGCGGTACCTCTCCTTTTACGCCCGCGAGCACGGCCTGGCCGCCGTGGCCTTGCGATACTCAAACGTCTACGGCCCTCGGCAAAACCCGCACGGTGAAGCAGGTGTCGTTGCCATCTTCAGTAAAAAGCTCCTCGCCGGCGAGCCTGCGACCATCAACGGCGACGGTCGCTACGTCCGCGACTACGTCTACGGTCCTGATGTGGCGGAAGCCAACTTTGTAGCGCTGACGGCGAACCTGCCCCAGGTCCAACCCGGCACCCTGACGAGCCTCAATATCGGCACCGGTATTGGCACCGATGTCAACGAACTGGAGGCAGTAATACGGCAGCACGTTGCTGCGCAGATCGCGACCCAAGCGAAAGCCGTCTCGCTTCCCACCCCTGTGCACGGGCCGGCGCGGGCGGGTGACCTTCGTAGCAATCTCGTCGATGCGTCGCTGGCTGTTGACGTGCTGGGCTGGAAGCCGACGAGAACGCTCTCGGACGGGATTGGCGAGACCGTCAGCTGGTTTGCTCAGCGGGCGGCTGGGGGCGATCGCTGAGCTTGCGGCCGGTGCCGGCCGATCGTGGTGGGGGGGGGGGGGGGGGGGGGGGG
>JBMTLP010000006.1:0-22378 GCA_049433245.1 Pirellulales bacterium | reverse complement strand
GCGATCGGCCCGGCAATCGCATCCGTGGCATGCACATAGGCCACACTCCGTCCCAACTCGCGAATCGCTTCAACCGGGTCGTGACGATGTACTACCAAGAGCCCGGTGGAGAGATCGCAGGCAAGCGATCCCGCCGGCAGAGCGTCGAAGAGTCGGCTGAGGTCTTCTGGATCCGACCGCCCTGCCTCGACGGCGATCGTGGTCCCCACGCGATCACCCCAGCTGCCAAGGTCTGAGAGCACTTCAAGCAACAGCTTCCACTCAGCGCTCTCATCGGAAACGGGTATCTCGCCCACATGCAAACTCAGCAGTCGGGCTCCAAGGTCGTAGGCCATTTGCATGGCCGACTTCGTCGACGTGATTCGCGCTTCCAGGGCATCGGGATCGCCATACCCGCGCCGTGTGGGGAACGTCACCGCCGACACCCCCAGCCCGTAGTCCTCAAGCCACTTACGAATCTGCCGCAGCCCGGAACGGCTCATTTCATCCGCCGACAACCCACGCCGCCCGTCAATCTCCACTCCGTCGACACCGAGCTCATGGGCGATCTTGAGGCTGTCGCGAAAGTGCCGCGACAGTCCTCCGGCAGCCACTGCGAGTCGGTTGGTCAGCATGCCTAGCTCGCGGATGACTGGGATGTGATGGCGTTCGTGTCAGGACAGAAGGTCGAGTGTACGATCTTGGCATGCCAACGCTCAACGAAGTCATTGAAATCTTGCGGGAAATTGCTCCGCTTGAACTCGCTGCCGACTGGGATGCCGTTGGGCTTCTGGTGGGGAGCCGCCGCGGCAACTGCCAGCGCGTGATGACCTGCCTGACCCTCACGCCAGAGGTCGCACTGGAAGCGGCGAGCAAGCAGGCGGACCTCGTGGTCACCCACCATCCGCTCCCGTTTCGGCCGATTGCTCGGATCACCGACGACACACCTGCTGGAAAGGCCCTGCTCACACTGCTCTCGGCCGGTGTTGCCGTCTGGAGCTCGCACACCGCCTGGGACTCCGCCGCCGGTGGCATCAACGATCAACTGGCCACACTGCTCGATCTGAAAAACGTGCAGCCGATCCTGCCGCATCCCGACATCCCACATGCGGGCACCGGCCGCATGGGAATCGCTGCAGACCACCGCCGCGTAGGAGCCGTGGCGTGTGAACTGGCCAGGGCCCTGGCCACCGACGGCGCCCACGTGGCCGGTGACCACGACCGGCCCGCCGGTCGCGTGGGGATCGTCTGCGGCAGCGGCGGCGACCTGCTCCGCGATCTTGTGGCCGTTGGCTGCACCACGCTCGTCACGGGTGAAGTGCGGCTGCACACCGCGGCCGAAGCCGCCGCGTTGGGGGTGGCGGTGATCGCCGTCGGCCACCATGCCAGTGAGCGGTTTGCCATGGAAAAGCTCGCCAGCCTGCTTGCCGAACGAGCGTCCGGGCTCACCGTGTGGGCTAGTCAAACAGAAACCGACCCGCTGGCCTGGATACCCGCCCAGGCGGCCTCGCACTGAACCGCCGCTGATTCATTGCTCCCCCGGTTTCGTCCCCTACAATCAGCCGCTTAAACGGTTCGCCATCGGGACGGGTCGTTCTTGAACTCGCCTGCCTGACGCCTCCATGCCCCGTCACGACGAATCGCTACGGTCCGCCCGTTACCTCACCGCCCTCCCCGTTTACAACGAGGCACGGCATGTGTCGGGTGTGCTCGATGAGGTGCTGCGTTTTACGGCTGATGTGCTCGTCGTCGACGACGGTTCCACCGACGGCACCTCTGAAGTGCTTGCCGGGCGGACCGATGCCCGGGTGGTACGACATGAGATCAATCGTGGCTACGGAGCTGCACTCATCACCGCCTTTGCTGAAACGCTCTCCGGCGGCTGGGCTGGGCTCGTCACGATCGACTGCGACGGCCAGCATCAACCACAGTTGATCCCGGAGTTTATCCAGGCCGCCTGCAACCCTAAGTTGGGCGCCGAGATCATCAGCGGAAGCCGGTATCTCAAGGCGCCCCCGCTGTCCGCCTCGGTGCCTTTTGACCGAAGACGGATCAACGAAACGGTCACAGCGGAACTCAACCGACGTCTCAAGTTTCAACTCACCGATGCGTTCTGCGGCTTCAAGGCCTACACCCGGCGAGCCCTGGAAAGCCTGCACATCACCGAGCCTGGCTATGCGATGCCCTTGGAGCTCTGGGTTCAGGCTGCGGCCGCTGGCTTGCGTGTGATGGAGTTGCCCGTGCCTCTGATCTATCTTGACGAGGCGCGCAGTTTCGGTGGGGCCCTCGACGACGCCACCACACGTCTCGACTATTATCGCTGCGTCATTGACCAGGCCGAGGCCGCTGTGGCCGCAAAAGATCTCGAGTGACCATGCCGCGATTCCGACGCTCGCACAAAGCTCCGGCGGAATCGGGGAGCCACCTCATCGATCCGCCGGTCGACGCCATCGAGCCCCTTGTCGACAACAACCGGCTGCTGCGAGCGGCCTTCGACACGCGAGTGGGTGACCTCAAGCTGTGGGAACTGATCGCTGCCACCAGGCGGGAGATTCTCGTGGTCTCGGCGGAATACACGTCGAGCTACCACGACGTCCTCCGCCCCTCCGACATGGCCGACTGGATCCGACGCCCGATCGTGATGGGCGGCCACCAGCCAGACCTGTTTCATCCAGGCGTCTGGCTGAAGAACTTTGTGCTCGATTCCTACGCCCAGGCTGTCGGTGGCACCGCCATTAACCTCGTGGTTGATACCGACCGCTGCACGCGGTGGAGCGTGGGCGTGCCGGTGGGCACCTCATCCGAAGCCCACCTCGACACCGTGGAACTCGACGCTCCCTGCGGCGAGATGGCCTGGGAAGAGCGGGGCGTCATCGACCACGAACGGTTTGCATCGTTTGGTGAACGGGTAGCGTCGGTCCTCGCCCCAATCGTTCCCAATCCGATCATCCGCAGTTGGTGGCCACAGGTTGTCGAGCGGGCTGCGGCCTCGCATCGCCTGGGGCTGGCGATCGCCCAGGCGAGGCATGCACTTGAGCGTGAGTGGGGCCTCGACACGCTCGAACTCCCTGTCAGCGAACTGGTCAAGCTCCCCACGGTGATGGTGCTCTGCGGCTGGCTGCTTTCGCAGGCACGGCACCTCCATCAGGTTTACAACGAGGCGCTCGCGTCCTATCGCCGAGAGCATCGCACGCGCGGCCGTGGCCGACCGATGCCGGATCTCGCCACCCGTCCGGGGCGCGGCGATGAAGGCATCTGGGTCGAGATTCCCTGGTGGCTGTGGTCCAAAGACGACCCCCGACGACGACGCGTGTTTGCCAACACAAACAACGATGGGCACCTGCTGCTCTCCGATATGGAGACGCTGCGGGTCGAACTCCCGATTTCAGCCGACACGTCACCCGCCAAGTGGGTGGATGCCCTTTCCAGGCTCGACGAGCACGAACTGCGGCTCCGACCGCGTGCGATCATGACGACGCTGATCACCCGGCTGCTCGTGGCTGATGTGTTTGTGCATGGGATCGGCGGCGCGGCCTACGATGAGATCACCGATGCGGTCGTGGTTGGCCTCACCGGCTGTGAACCACCAAGGCATGCCGTGGTGTCAGGCACGCTCTACCTCCCCGAGCATCTTGGCGGGCATCCCGACGCCGAGCTCGCTTCGATCCATCGCCAACTTCGCGACATCGAGTTTCATCCGGAACGGTATCTCGCTGCGGTGTCCGCTGACGGCGATGCCGCAGCGCTCGCGCAGGAAAAACACCGCTGGATCAACACACCTGCGACTCCAGCGCTCGCCAAGCGGCGATGCCATGCAATCCGTTCTGCGAACGATTCGCTCGCTCCCTACACGCTCCCGCTGCGACAGAAACTTCTCGATCGCGTGGGACCCTTGGCCCGCGAGGTGAGGGCTCAGGGCGTGCTGGAATCTCGCGAGTATCCGTGGTGTTTCTTCCCAGAAGATCGCTTGCGGAGGTTCCTGCTACTGGAATCCTCTTGACAAATATCCTATGGTTTCCTCCCAACGGATTGGAAACAAAGGCTCCAGGGAAAGGACGCGATATGCCACGCGCCCAGAGTCAGCCCTCTGGTATTCAAGGGCGAACGACGCGGCAGACGGTTTCGGCAGTCGGCACGCTTGAGAAGCGGAATCGCAAGGGCGTTGCCAAGAAGCCGATTGCTCCATCGGCTCCCGCGCCGAAGAAGGCAACTCGCGATAAAGCGGGTTCAAAGAAGGTGGTCGAAGAGGTGCAGGTCCGGCCTTCGGGCACGGTCTACCGCCGCCGATCCCTCGCCCCACGCCCTGCGGTCTGGCACAAGCCGCATGTCCTGGTCGCCCCTTCTCGGCCGCCAGAATGGATGCTGGCCGAACCTGAGATTTCGCCGGCTCGTGCCGGCGAGCAAGCCGAACTTCTGCAGCTGCTCGCAGGACTGCCGTTCGCCCCCACCCGCGCCGAATTTCAGGCCTCGGTCGACCACCCCGACCACGACTCGGCCAATCGGCTGGTCGCCCGGCTCGGCGGGCGGATCGTCGGTCATGCTGAAGTGGTGCCGCGGAGCGTGTTTGTGGCGGGCGTGCCCGTTCCCGCCGCGGCCCTTGAACGGCTTGCCATTCTTCCCGAGTGCCGGGGAGCCGGTCACGGCCAGCGGATGGTTCGACATGCCGAATCGCGAATGCAAGCGATTGGGGCCATGATCGGCCTGTCGCGAACTCGGATCGCACCGTCGTTTCACCAACTCGGCTGGAGCGTGCTGAGCCGCGATGGCGTCACCACTGGCCGGCCGACCGACATCCTCTCCCGGCTCCTCGACAGCGGTGAGCATGAGGGGCACACCGTCACGATGCGGCAGTGGCGGCACGTGGAACTGCCTGCGGTCCTGCGGGTGTACAGCCGAAATGCACCCCGCTTCAATGGGCCGAACGATCGCAGCGAGGCCTACTCCCGGTGGCTCGTAAGCCGCGGAGCGTTTGACTCATTGCTCGTGGCACTTGTTGGCCACGATCGCTACGACCTCCACGAAACCAACGCCCGCATCGTGGGCTACTGCATCCAGCAGGGGCATCGCGTGCTGGAACTGCTGGCCGACCCGGAGTTTCCCGGTCTTGAGCAGCAGATCCTCGCCCGCGTTTGCAGCGAAGCGATTGAGAACGATCGACAGGAGATCGCCTTCGAGGCTGCGGTGAGCCACCCGCTCAACCACTCCCTCGGTGGCGGCAACAGTTCTCTCGACGTTGCCGCTGATCGCATGATCGTGGGGCGCGTGTTCGATCCAGCCGGCGTGCTGGAACTGGTCGCGCCAGCGATCGCCGCCCGCCTTGCTGCCGAGGGCATCACGGAAACGATTGAACTCGGACTGGAGACCCCCTCCTTCCGCGGCTCGATCGTGGTGGGCAAGGGGAAGAGCAAGGTGCACTCCGGCCGCGTTGGCCGCAGCTACCTCCGGCTCTCCGAAGATGAGTTGGCGCGGCTGTTGCTCGGCCAGTGTGATCCTGCGGAGGCGGCGGCGGCCGGTCGACTCGCGGCCTCAACGCAAATCGCGCAAAAATTTGCTATGCAGGTGTTTCCGCGAATGCCGCTGTGGTGCCCGATGTGGGACGACCTTCCTGCTTAAGCAAGCACGAGGGTCTGCCTATCCCGGCAAACTGACTGTAGGCGGTGTGCCTCGCGGATTCATCACGAGGGGGCTGTCATGCGGTTGCTGAGAGGGTGCGTGCTGAGCGTTTGCGCGGTGGTCGCCAGTGTTTCGGCGGAAGCCAGTGAGATTGCGGCGATGCAGGTGGCGGCCGAACAGTCGGGAACGGCCAGCTGGGGCTACTGGGGCGATCAGCCCGAACGCTACGTCAGCTACAGCAGCCACTCCAATCGCTTGATCCCCGTCTACTCGTTCGGCATCTCGCTCAGCGGGATCGACGGCGCCAACAGCATCTACCGCGATGCTGAACGGCTCACCTCGCTCTACGGCCAACTGCCCGAAGCGACCCTCAATCCGGAGGCGGAGTACTTCGATCAGACCGACATCCACGCGCTGCAGCTCGCCGCTGCCGATGCTGGCTGGAAGCGGATTGTGCTCGTCGTGTTTGACGGACTCGACTGGACGACGACGCGCGTCTCGGCGATCGCAGCCAACGGGGAGGTGGCCTACAACGAAGGCCGCGGCACGGGGCTCGCCTTCCTCGACTACGATCGTGCTCCCACCGACTTCGGCTACTGTGTCACGAGCCCTGCCAACGACGGCACCGATGTTGACGTCGACGTGCAGCTGGTGGTGAACCCAGGTGGCAAAACGCCCGGTGGCTACGATCCTGCCCTCGGCGGCGCAACGCCTTGGGATGCTCGTGAAAACGCCACGTACCTCATCGGCAAGGACCGTTCGCGTCCGCATGCGGTGACCGACTCTGCTGCTTCCGCCGTCTCGCTCTGCACCGGGATTAAGACGTACAACAACGCCGTGAATGTCGATGCCTACGGCCGTCGCTTCGAGTCGATCGCCCGCGTGCTCCAGAAGCGGGGCTGGGCCACCGGCGCAGTCTCCAGCGTGCCGATCTCCCACGCCACGCCCGCCAGCGCCTACGCCAACAACGTCACCCGCAACGACTATCAGGACCTCACTCGCGACCTCGTCGGGGAGCCGTCGATCTCGCACCGCGGCGAGGCTCTGCCTGGCTTAGATGTGCTGCTTGGCTGCGGCTACGGCGTCGACGAGGAGAAGGATGAACAACAAGGGCGAAACTACGAGCCCGGAAACAAGTACCTCGCCCCCTCCACCCTCGCGGCCATCGATGTCGCCAACGGCGGTCGCTACGAAGTAGCCCAGCGGACAGCGGGCCGAAACGGAGGTGATGTGCTGCGAGAGGCCGCTGAGAAGGCGATCGCCAACAAGCACCGCCTGTTTGGCTTCTTTGGCACGGCTGAAGGCAGCCTGCCGTTCGCCACGGCAGACGGAGCCTTCGACCCGGTCTCCGGTGAGCCGGAGGATCCGTCGCTGCTGGCTGACTCGGCACTCCGCCGAAAGTACAGTCCCAAGATCACCTACACCCCCGCCGACATCAGCGAGAACCCCACGCTCGCCGAGATGACGACTGCAGCGCTCGATGTCTTAGGGCAGCAGGAGAACTTCTGGCTGATGGTCGAGGCGGGGGATGTCGACTGGGCAAGTCACGCCAACAACATCGATGGTGCCATTGGGGCCACCCTCAGCGGCGACGCGGCCTTCACCGCGATCACCGACTGGATCGAGGCCCACGGTGGCTGGGACAAAACCGCGGTAATCGTGACCGCCGATCACGGTCACATGTTCGTGCTGACCGAACCCGAAGCATTCACCGGCAAGTAGGGAGTGTCGCAAGGGGCGAAGCGTTCCAACACTCCTCGAGCTTTCGCCGACCCCTCGCCTGCCTCACCAGCACAGCTCGGGGGCGGCAAAAGTCTCGTCGCAGGGGGCGAAGCGCCCCAACGCTCCTCGAGCGTTCGCCGACCCCCTCGCCTGCGTTTTGGGCCTGGGCCTTCAGCTGTTGGTGCTGGCTCGCCAGGTATCAGCCCAAGTCCGCACGGCGTCGATGCCCTTGCGGTGACAGAAATCGCCCAGGGTTTCACCGGTGTTCCGCTCTGCCTTGTAGCAAGCCAGCACGGCGGTGATCTCTCCGGCGAGTTCGTCGAATGGCACCACGTCTTTGTACTGCTCGTTGAGGCGGTCCCCGAGCAGCCGACCGCCGAGGAAGATCGTGTACTTGCCGGCCGTGCGGCCCACGATGCCGATGTCGCTGTTGTAGGGCCGCGCACAGGCGTTGGGACAGCCGGTCATCCGCACGGTAAAGGCGTCTTCAGAGAGACCAAGTTTGGCCACCTCCGGCTCAAGGCTATCGATGAGCCCAGGCAGCACCCGCTCGCTTTCGGCCACCGCCAGGCTGCAGGTGGGGAGGGCCACGCAGGCCATGCTCCAGCGACGGATCGTGGAGATCTCCTCTGAGGTCTTCACCCCGTGGGCGTGCAGGATCTCGGCGATGCGGGCACGATCCTCAGCCGCGAGGTCGGTGAAGAGCATGCTCTGATGCGCGGTGAGCCGCACACCCGGCTTGATCTCAGAGAGGATTTGACGGATCGCGGACTTCAACGCAAAGCCTTCACGATCGTAGATCCGCCCGTTCTCCACGTTGAGCCCGTAGAAGAACGTGCCATCTCCCTGCTCAAACCAGCCGATGTGGTCATCGAAGCCGTGCACATCTGCCGGATGGCAGGCCGCGAGCGGCTTGCCGAAGTACTCCTCGACCTTGGCCCGGAAGGCCTCCAGCCCCATGTTGTTGATGGTGTACTTGAGCCTGGCCACCTTGCGGTCCGACCGGTTGCCGAAGTCTCGCTGCACCTTGATGATCGCCACGGCGATCTCCAGCACATCTTCTGGCGGCACGAACCCGAGCCGCTTGGCCAAGGCTGGAAACGTCTTCGCAGCGCTCGGCGTCACCCCCATCCCACCGCCAGCGAGCACGTTGTAGCCCAGGATCTTGCCGTTCTCGTGCACCGTGAGAAAGCCAAGGTCGTTGGCATACACGTCGGTGCAGTTGTCTTCGGGGAGTGCAAACGCCGTCTTAAACTTTCGCGGCAGGTAGGTTGGACCGTAGATCGGCTCCACCTCGTGCCCCTCAGGGCCTCCGCCCGCGAGCGTCTTCTCGCCCGTCTCGTCGTCGGTCAGCCAGATCTCGTGGTAGGCCCGGGTGCGAGGAGCGAGATGCACGGCAAGTTTCTCGGCCATCGCCATCATCTCATCACGCACCGGGTTGTTGCGGATCGGCGCGGGGCAGCACATCACGTTGCGTTCCACGTCGCCGCACCCAGCAAGCGTGGTCAACTGAATCTCGTTGATGCGGCGAATCGTGCTCTTGAGGTCACCCTTGATGATGCCGTGATGCTGGATCGCCTGTCGCGTGGTGAGCCGGCACGTGCCATTGCCGAACGTGTCGCCAAGATCGATCTGGGCGAGCATCTGCTCTGCGGTGAGCTTGCCGCCAGGAATGCGGCTGCGGAGCATGAAGGAGATCTGCTTCTGGCTCTTCTTGCCGTCTGTCGACTTGACCCGGGTCTCACGGTCGTCCTGCTGATACATCCCGTGATTCTTCAGCAGCTGCACCGATGCCTTGCCAAATCCAGCCGCCCCGTCGACGAGCTCCTGCGGAATGTCGCCGCGAAGATAGTGGCTGGCCTGCTTGGCCACCTCAACAGCGGAGGGCTTGGGAGCGGGCTGGGGGGTCTGCTCTTGGGTATCGGCCATGACTTCTCACGATCTGCTGGGAAACGGTGACGGATCTGCCTCTTCTCCTTGAAGATAGGCTTCGCAGGGATCGCTGGAAACTGCGACTTCACAAGCGGCGTGCGGCAACGCCTTTCTCGAGTGGTCGCAGGTGGGCAACCGAGCAGCACCGCTTACCAACAGTCTGTGTTCTGCGGCGTTTTCCCAACAAAGACCGCCTCAGCGAGGAGTAGGTGTTGTCTTTCTTGATAAAACGACAACATTTGTCACAATCAAAGAATGCCCCGCAAGGCCCTCCATCACGTAACTGACCCGGCCATCTGGCAGACGCTTGTCGCGCCGGTGCGGTTGGAGATTCTTGAAGCCTTACGGATGCTCGCTCCCTGCGGAATTGCCGCGGTAGCCCAGCAGCTCGATCGCCCAGCCGACTCGCTCTACCGCCACTTCGCAAAGTTGGTGAAGACCGGCATCGTGCTCAAGACAGAGACCCGCCACACCGGCCGCCGATCCGAGCAAATCTATGATCTCGTGGCCGACGACATCACCTGTCGTTTCACCCGCAAACGCGATGCCGCCGCCGGGCAGGCCGTGCTGTCGACCGCGCAAGCGATCCTGAAGATGACCGAACGAACCTTCCGGGCTGCGGAGGCCGCAGGGCAGCTCGCACCGCTGGATCGTGACAGTGCTTCCGACGTGCGGGCCTTCTTTGAGCACGCCTGGCTCACACCGCGAGATCTCAATCGGCTGCAGCATCACTTCCACGAAATCAAGCAGTTGCTTGACGACAAAACGCGCAAACCGGACGGCCAGCTCTGCCTCGTGTCGGTCTTTATGGCCCCCATCGTGCGAAAGCGGGGGGCTGCTCGCAGTTCGCGAAGCACGGATTCGTCGGCCGCAACCAGACGTCCACCGCGAGCGGCCCGTTCCAAGCATTCCCGATAACCGCTGCTCTTTCGAGGAGTCCTTCCATCATGAAGACTGTCTCACACGCCCCAGCCTTCGGGGAGCCCGGCGTCGCCGATCCTTCCGAGCAGCCAGGCTCCCTCCAAGGCCTTGCGATCCGTGGCCTCGTCAAGATTCATCCCGGCCCTGTGGCAGCGCTCAAGGGAATCGACCTCGATATACCGGAGGGGCTCTTTGGGTTGCTCGGCCCCAATGGTGCTGGCAAGTCGACACTGATGACGATCCTCGCTGGGCTGGTGGAGCCGACCGCCGGTAGCGTGCTGCTCGACGGCATTGACATCGTGGCGAACCCAGCGTTTATGCGGGAAAGGTTGGGCTACCTGCCCCAGGATTTTGGCTTCTATCCCGACCTCACCGGCAGGGCGATGCTTGAGTTCTTGCTCGAGCTCAAGGGTGTCCGCGGCAGCCGCGGGCGTCGTGTACTTGCCGAAGAACTGCTTGAGAGGGTGAACCTCTCGTCGGCCGCCAAGCGGAAGGTGCGTGGCTATTCCGGCGGCATGCGGCAGCGGCTCGGCCTCGCGCAGGCAATCGCTGGCAATCCTCGAGTGCTGATTGTCGACGAGCCTACCGCCGGCCTCGATCCGGAAGAGCGGCAGCGGTTCTACCGGCTGCTTGCCGAACTTGCCGAAGGCCGCGTGGTCCTGCTCTCGACACACATCGTGGAAGACGTCGCCACCCTTTGCCCTCGGCTGGCTGTGATCAAAACTGGCCGTCTGATGGCTGACACAATGCCCACCGCCGCCCGAGAGGCAGTCGATGGGATGATCCACGAGGGGTTTGTGGACGACGCTGAGCTGGCGGCCTTTGCGGCCGAGCACCGGCTGCTCTCAGCGGTGCTGGTGGAGGGGCGAGTGAACCGCGTGCGGGTGTTTGTGCCGCAGCAAGCAGCGGCTCCTGACGGGTTTGGCCTGAGCCCCTCAACGCTTGAAGACGCCTATCTGGTGCTGATGCGGTGCGATGACGATGAGATCCCGCCGGCCTTGGTGCGGTCGAGGCCCAAGGCGACAGGAGTCCAGCCATGACGCGTCGCGTGCTCGCCTTTTTAAAACTGGATGTTGGCGGCATGTGGAAGCGACCACTGCCCGTGATCATGATGCTGCTGCTCGGCCTGCTGACGATCGGCCTGCTCGGCGGCGGTGTGCAGGTTTCTGCCGGATCCACCGATGTTGGCGGCGACAAGCTTGCCATCAATGGCGGCTTCAACATCGCTTTCTTCGATGTTGTCGTCTCCTCGATTGTGGTGCCCTTCTTCGCGGCGGTGATCTGCGGGATGCCGCTGCTGGTGGATGCCGACCGCCGCATTCAGCCCCTTCTGCTGGCCACGCCCCTGCGGCATGGCGAGTATGCGTGTGGCCGCTTCGTCGCCTCGATGGGTGTGCTTGCCTTTGTGATCGCTGGTTGGCAGCTCATGCAGGTCGTGGCATTTGAATCCTGGCCGCTCGACCCGAGCCGGACGGTTCGCACGGCCTTCTCCCTGGGGAACTATCTCACCCCAGTGCTGCTCTTCGTTGTGCCGCTAGCGATCTTCACCGGCGGCGTGTCGATGTGGGCCGGGGTGCTCTCCCGGCAGCCGGTGCTGGTGTTTGCCCTCCCTGTGGTGATCTTTCTCGGCGGTGCCTTCTTTGTGTGGGACTTCAATCCCGAATGGCTGCCTCGCTGGGTTGACCGGCTTCTGCAGGCGGTCGATCCGGCAGGGATGCGGTGGTTCACACGGGAGTTCCTCAGCGAAGACAGGGGCGTCGTCTTCTACAACGCAGCCCGCCTGGTGCCCGATCCGCTCTTCATTGCCAGCCGCTTTGGCATTGCAGGAATCGGGCTGCTCGGCGTGTGGCACAGCGGCAGGCTGCTTGAGCGACGGGAGCGACTCGATCGTCGGCTGGCTCCCGTGGGTGGCCTGCTCACGGCCTCCGCTGACAGCATCGAGCCTGCGGCGGTGGCAGCAAGGCGTGGGCTCCCAGACATGGCGTCGGACCCGCCCGGGCTGCTTGCCACCCTCCTCTTCACGCTTCGCCGTGAGACAGCCGCCCTTGTGAAGTCGCCCGGCGTCTGGCTCTTTGGGCCGCTGATTCTGCTTGAGACCTGGGGTGTCACACTACTCCGGCCGGGATACCTCGATACCCAACGGCTCATGACTGGTGGCAGCGGGGCTGCGAGTGTGTTTGTGGTGGTCTCCTTGCTGCTGGTTTTCTTGACACTCTTCTACACCGTCGAAAGCCTGGTCCGTGAGCAGCGGTGTGGCCTCGACGCCATCGCTCGGGCAGCTCCGGCTTCCACCGCGGGCATGCTGGCTGGCAAGGCGCTGGCCAATGCGGCATTGGCAATGGTGATTGTTGCCTGCGCTGCAGTGGCCATCCTGCTGGCGATCGTGGTGCAGCGGGTGCAGACGGGGATCGCCATTCCGCTCGACCTGCCGGCAGTGCTGCTGATCCTTGGTGTGCTCATCGCGCCAACAATCGTTGTCTGGACGTCTTTTGTGACGCTGCTGATGGCCGTCTTTGGCAACCGCTTTCTCGTCTACGGAGCGGCGCTCGCGGCCCTCGTCGCCACCGGTTTTGCCAACGCCTTTGGCTGGCTCAACTGGCTGACGTCCTGGTATCTCGGCGGCCAAGCGATCGTGTGGAGCGAGCTCGATCGGCTGGCCTCGATGTGGCCGGCGATCGTCGCCAACCGCCTGGTGATGCTCTGCCTTTCGGTGTGCCTGATTACCATCACCCTTGCCATCTGGCCGCGTCGCAGCCCCGACATCCGTGCGATCGCCGACCGCTTCCGGCCAGCTGCCTTCTGGCGTGCGGCCCGCGTGCCGCTCGTGGCATCGATTCCCCTGCTCGGCCTCGGCATCTGGACCGGGCAGATGGTGCGAGCGGGCTACGAGGGCAAGCCTCAGCGGAATGCCGCCAAGGCCTACTGGAAACGCAACTCTGCCACCTGGGATGGAAGCCCCGCTGCAGCACTCGACGGCGTCGACGCAGAGGTTCGGCTCTTTCCCGAGCGGCGTGGGCTTGAGGTTCAAGGAACCTTTGTGCTTCGCAATCCCCATCCAGAGCCGATGAGTGAGCTGGCCCTTACGGTGGGCCGGCATCTTGAGGCCAGCGGCTGGACGGTTGATGGCGAACCGGTCGAGCCCACAGACGGCGACGCACCGCCGCCTGCGATTGAAAACCGCAGCGGTCTGTTCGTCGTGCGGCCTCGCAGGCCTCTCGAGACCGGCGGCACGGTGAGGGTAGGCTTCAAACTCACAGGCTCCTTTCCTGGCGGCTGGTCAAAGCTTTCCGGTGGCATGAGTGAGTTCGTGCTGCCTTCGGGTGTGGTACTGACGAGTTTCAGTCCCTCATTCCTGCCCGTGCCGGGTTTTGTCGACTCAATCGGCGTCGATGACAAGAATGCCCGCGACGCCAAGGAGTATCCGCTGGACCACTGGAGGCAGCAGGTCGACCCGCTGTTTGGCCCGGCTTGGTCGAGCGATGTTCGCCTCACGATCGAAGGTCCCGCATCGTGGGTGCTCAACGGCTGCGGTGTGGAAGAGTCCTCTGAGCTGCTTGCGGACGGCCGCAAGCGGGTTGTCTGGCAGACAGAGCATCCCGTGCGGTTCTTCAACATCATTGGCGGACCACTCGAGGCGGCTCCCGGCCGGCAGACAACGATCTATTTCGATCCACGAACGCCCCACAACGTGCCGACGATGGTTCGCAGTCTCGATGCCGCCCGCACCCGGTATGGCGAGTGGTTTGCAGCGTATCCCTGGACAAACCTGCGGGTCACAGAGTTTCCGGGGCTCGCAGGCTACGCGCAGGGATTTCCGGGCAACATCTCGTTTGCCGAGTCGATCGGCTTTCTTGCCGCGCCGGTCGATGACGACGACGCCGGAGACACCTTCGATTCCGCTTTTTACATCGTGGCCCATGAGGCGGGGCATCAGTGGTGGGGCAACATCGTGACCCCCGGCAAAGGGCCAGGTGGGAATGTGATCTCGGAAGGCCTTGCTGAGTTTTCCGCCTGCATGTTGCTGCACCACGAACTCTCTCCCGAGCAGGCTCAGGTGCTCCGTCGCCGCTGGGAATGGACCTACGTGACCGGGCGAGAACCCGACAACGAACGACCGATCAACCGAATCGATGGCTCGCGGCCCGGCGATACGGTGGTCACTTACCAACGCGCCGGATGCGTGTTGTGGATGCTGCGAGGGCTGATCGGGGAAGACGCGATGCTCGCGGGCCTGCGAGACTTTGTCGACACCTGGCGAAACGGAGTGGAGACGCCAGAAGGCCTCGATTTTCCTCTGATCGAAGACCTGCTGGAAAGCCTTCGCCCGCATGCTCCAGACCGGGAGGCCTTCGACCGCTTCACCAATGAATGGGTACTCGACAAGGCCTTGCCAAGCCTGGAACTACGGGATGCCGACGTACAGCCCGACGGGAGTGGCTACCGGGTCACCGCAACGCTCGCGAATACTGGCACGGGCACCGCAGACGTCACCATTCGGGTTGAAGGAAAAAGAACAGCCGATGATCAGCCGCCTGCCTCAGCAGATGTGGTGGTTGGGATCAGTGACAACTCCGAAAGCCCGATCGACCTGCGTGTCTCCTTTGAGCCCGTCCGTCTGCTCGTGGATCCCGACGTTGAACTCCTGCATGCAGGTCGCCGACGCACCGAGACATCGCTCACTCCGTGAAGCCTGATGCTTCAAGACACCTCACCATCCGATTCTCGCCACACTCGCCTACACGCGTAGAGCACAACAGTAATCGATGAAAGACCCCGCTCTCGTTCTCGAAGATCTTCGCAAGACGTTTGGCAGTTTCACTGCCGTTGACGGCGTGTCGCTGACCGTACCGCAGGGCAGCGTGTATGGCTTTCTTGGGCCGAATGGTGCGGGCAAGACGACCACCATCCGCATGGCGCTGTCGATCTACCAGCCAACCTCGGGGAACATCCGTATTCTGGGGAAGTCGTCCGCCCTCGAGGTTCGCAACCGCATCGGATATCTGCCGGAGGAGCGGGGGCTCTACAAGAAGATGCGGGCCCGCGACACCATCGCCTACTTCGCCTCGCTTAAAGGCATGTCGCTGGCGGCCGCACGGCAGCGGGCAGAAGACCTGCTTGAGAAGTACGGGCTCGGTGCGTTTGCCCGCTACCGCTGTGAAGCCCTTTCCAAAGGGATGAGCCAGAAGGTTCAGGTACTCGCCGCCATCGCGCATCGCCCCGAGTTTGTGATTCTTGACGAGCCCTTCTCTGGCCTCGATCCGGTCAATCAGCAGGTGCTCGAAGAGTTGATTGAGGATCTCCGCCGCGAGGGCACCACGATCATCTTCTCGACCCACATCATGGAGCATGCCGAGCGGCTCTGCGATCGGCTCGTGTTGATCGCTAAGGGCCGCGCGGTGTTTGACGGCACGCTGGCCGAGGCCCGCCGACTCATTCCGCGACGCATCCTCCTACGAACCAGCGGAGAACCCGACGGACTCCGCCAAGTCCCGGGCGTTGTCGGCCTCGAAAGACTGGCCAACGACCAGTTTGAGCTGACGCTCACTGAAGACGGCAACCCCGACGACATCCTGGCTGCCTGCTTTCAAAACGGGCTGCCACTGCTCGCGTTTGACCGCAGCGAGCCGACGCTGCGAGACGTGTTTCTGCGGCTGGTCGGCCCTGAAGAGGCTGCGGAGGTTGTGGCATGAGAAACATTTGGCTTGTCGCCCGACGCGAGTTTACCGAGAACGTCCAGACCAAAGGCTTCTGGCTGGGCGTGGTCACCACACCGTTGCTGCTGCTGCTGGCGGTGAATGCCCAACGGTGGCTCGACTCCAGCACGCCCACGCGAGCCTTTGTGGTCGTCGATCCGGCTGGCCTCTACGTCGAGGCAATCGACGCGGCCATTGATCGCCTGCACCAGCGGGAAGTGCTGCGGGCGTTGGGGGAGTATGTGTCGAAGCATGCCCTCCGCGAAGAGGCCCCCACAGCAGTCGATCTGGAAGACACGCCAGCGATCGATGTCGACAAGCTGATCGAGCAGTATTCCGATGCCAACCCTGCTGCCGTGGATGCGTTTGTCACCAAAGGTGGTGTGACGATGGCCCTGGCAATGATCAAGGGGCAGCTCAAGCCGGATGCCCCGCCATTTGAGGAGCCGCGGCGTTCGTTTGTGCGGGTGCCGCTGCCCGAGGGTGTGGATGGTGATGCCAGCTCGGCCGACGTCGCCGAGGCCCTGCGGCCGTGGCTGCGGGGTGATCGCACCGTCACCTTTGACAACCGGGATATGGAGCTGTTTGCCGCCGTCGTGATTCCACCGGAGGTCATCGACCATGTGATCCGTCCGGGCGGTATTCCGCAGCAGCCGTCGACGGCGGAGAGCGTGCAGTTCTGGGCGGCCAACCTTGCCGACACCGACCTCGCCTCGGAAGTGGAACGGGCGATCAACGACGCCCAGCGGCGGGAGGCGTTTGCCGAACTCGACGTCGACGAGGCCACCGTGCGAGCCGCCCAGGGCACCAGCGTGCCGCTGGTCAAGCTCAACCCGACCAAGGCTGCCGGCCGTGAGCAGGTGAGCATGGCCGACCAGATCCGGCAGTGGGCCCCTGCAGGCTTCGTGTATCTCTTGTGGATCTCGATCTTTGCGATCGCCTCGATGCTGCTCAACAACACGATCGAGGAGAAGTCGAACCGTCTCGTAGAAGTCTTGCTTTCGAGCATCACGCCTTGGGAGCTGATGACCGGCAAGCTGGCAGGCATCGCTGGTGCGGGGTTGACGATGGTGGGCTCATGGCTGCTGGCTCTGGTCGGCGTGCTCTGGTGGCAGGCTGGGCCGCAGGCCGAGTTTGCCCGCAGCCTGCTCGATGTGGTCACCGGCTCCGGGCTGCTGCCGGCCTTCGTGATCTACTTCCTGCTTGGCTACCTGCTCTACGGCAGCATCTTTCTCGCGCTTGGCAGCATCTGCAACACGCTCAAGGAAGCCCAGAACATGATGCAGCCGGTGATGCTCGTGATGATCGTGCCCCTGCTGACGATGGTCTTCATCCCCAAGGATCCTAACGGCACGCTCGCCCGCGTGATGTCCTGGATTCCGCTCTACACGCCGTTTGTGATGATGAACCGGGCCGCCGCCTCACCGCCGGCGATCGACCTCTACGGCACGAGCATCCTCTTGGCCTGCTCGGTCGTGTTCACCCTCTGGCTCGCCGGCCGCATCTTCTCCGTCGGCATCCTCCGCACCGGCCAGCCTCCACGGCTGGTCGAACTCCTCCGCTGGGTCACCCGCCGCGACGCAGCGGCCCGACTGCGGCCACTCAGATGAATGTGGACGCGGCACTGAGGTCGCAATGAGCGCTCCAGTCGCCTGTCCTTTGCTCTCCAGTTAGACTCAACTGTATGGCTCGTTCACCGACCCCAATCGGCGACACGATTCTCAATGCAATCGTGTTCAACCCGCGGTACGAATCGGCGGTTGCCTGCATGGACTTCGAGAATCTTCTCGCATCGATTCCGCGGCTGTTTGACTTGCTCGACGAGCGGGCAGTCAGTTATGTGCTCGTGGGCGGCATCGCTATGCGGGTGCACTCCCCTGGTCGGAATACGCAGTATATCGACCTGATCATTCGCGAGGCTGATCTCGTCCGTATCCCTGAGCTCCGGATTCTCGATCAGAACGATTCATTTGCCCGAGCGGAGTTTGGACAGCTCCAGGTCGACATTCTTCTCGCCAATCATGACCTGTTTGATCTGGTTCGCGAGAAACACGCACGTCGCGAATTGTTCGTCGAACGGAGCATCGTGTGTGCAACGGTGGAGGGACTTCTGCTCCTCAAACTCTTCGCCCTTCCGTCGCTCTATCGCCAAGGGCAGTTTTCTCGAGTCGAAGATTACGAACACGATATTTCCGTGCTGATCCGGGAGCATGGCCCGTCCATGGAGTTGATCTTCGATGAACTCAAACACCACCTCGCCGCCAGCGATCTCTCTGAGGTCCGGTCGATCGTCGCAGGCATCCAGCAGCGGATCGCGGATTCGAAAGCCCGCTTCGGCGGCGCCCGCCAAGATCCGCATGGCTAGCAGGCGGTGAAAAAAGCCTGCCGCCGCAGGATGCGGCGATCAGCGACCCTCAAAAACCTCAGCTTTTTAAGGCGTCGACTAAGTCGAAAAAGGCCACGGAGGGCTTTTCCCACGGACAGGTAGACGGGTCTCGGGTGAGGCTGCCCGCCCGAGCAAAGCCCCCGAAGCCTGAAGTCCCCACAGGTCAGGCCTCCGCCAACTCAAAAAAACTGTAGACAAAATCTGGCTGGCTGTGGCCCCTTGGGGAGGAGCGGCAGACGCCGTGAACGACGTGTCGGTTCCAGCAGGGGACGGAGATTGTGGCAACGCTCACCCAGGCCTTGGCAGCTGGTGATCCCGAGGCGTTTGCCGCGGTCTACGATCGCTTTGCTGCGAGGCTGTTCGCCGTGGCCACCACCATGACGGGCTCCGCGACGGAGGCCGAAGACATCGTGCACGATCTCTTTGTCGATCTGGCGACCCACCGGCAGCGGTTCGCACGTGTCACCGACCTTGACGCTTATCTGTTTACGGCCCTTCGGCATGCCGTTAGCCGACAGTGGCGACGGCGCAGCATCCACCGCAAGGTGGTCGAGCGGATGCAGCGCGACCATTCCAGGGAGGCCACGTACACCGATCAGCCGCCCCCCGATGAAGCGCTGGCCGCCGCTGTTGCAGCGCTGCCCGCAGCCCAGCGGGAGGTGCTCGCGCTGAAGATCGACGGGGGGCTGACCTTTGCCGAGATTGCCGGCGTGACCAACACACGCCCCAACACTGCCGCCAGCCGCTACCGCTACGCCCTTGCGCAGCTCCGCCGACTGCTGACCAGAAAGCAAAAGCCACATTGTCATCACGCAAAGACCGACGTGCCCCAGTGAAGACCTCCTCCATGTCTGATAACGACCATTCCTCTCCCAGCGGTCGTCGCCTGCCTGCGGGCTGCGACGATGCCGCACTCGAGGCACGAATCGCATCCCTCGCACCACCGCTGCCGATGAGACTCCGGCAGAACGTGCTGGCGGCCGTGGAACAGGTGCTCGATGCCAGCACTGAAACCAACGCCAGGAGCTGCCTGCCTGATCGTGAGCCGGTGTGGGCAATGCTCGCCGGAGCCTGCGCAGTCGCCCTGACACTCAGCGTGGCCCCGTGGATCTCCATGCCGTCGTCTGCCGGCCAGAGGCCGGTGCTCGCCGTGCCACCGCTGGAGGCACGAGAAGATCGTATCGCCAATATCACTCAGCAGCGCAATCAGCTGCTGCAGTCACTGACATCCACGGAACGATTGCCTGTGTCATTCCAGCCCGGCAGTGGATTCCAGCTTGAATCCGCAGCACTAACAACGCTGCGGCCGCGTGATCTGCCCAAGGTCCTCGACGGCCCTCTCTAAATCGTGCCGTCAGGATCACGATCCTTTTTCAATTCAGTTTTCATTCCATTCCCCCTTTTGGAGCACAGCCCCATGGCCCACCTGCTTTTTTTCTTGGCAGCCCTCTCGGCCGGGCTGACCTGGGCGGCCCTGTTTATCGCGGCGGCAGCCCGGGTTCGGCCGGGATGGCGAACGCGGCTGCTGATCGCCGCTGGCACAGTGATTCCGCTGGTGGCCTGGCTGCCCTGGCTGGGGATCACGGCCGTGCTGGCCTTTGGCATTGCAGGACCTCGGCTGGAGACCAACTGGTTTGCCCAGGTGGCGACCGTCGCTGTGGCAACCGTGATTGGATCCGTCTGGATGGCAGTGGGCGGACTTCGCAGCGACCAGCTGACGGGTGAGCCTGTGGCACGAGCCTGGCCGCTCGGCAGACTGTCACTGGGCTTTGTGGCCTCAAAGCTGGCTGCGGCCTGCGTGTTGCTCGCGCTGGAGCAGCAGGTGGTTTCACAGGCGCAGTTCCTGCGGATTGAGGTCGCGAACCTGATGGAAAACAATCTCCCTCCACAGGTCAGTGATGCCGACAATGCCGCGCCGCTCTACCTCCGTGCCTTCGCCAAGCTGGAGAGCGATGGCGACTTCAAAGCAGTCGAGCAGCTCCTTGCCGACGACGAGCCTGGCGTGTTGGATCATCCGCTGGTCACCGAGTCGCTTGCGCGACATACGGAGACTCTCGCCCTGCTTGAGCAGGCAGCCTCCCGCGATGTCTGCCGTTTCACCCGCGACTGGACGCGGCCCTCATTGGCCATGCTCCTGCCGGAAATCCAGGCGATGCGACGCGCCGCTCGGCTGGTCGCGCTCGCCGCCCGGCATGATGCGGCGAGCGGCGAGCCTGCCGCCGCGCTCGCCAAGGTGGAGATACTCGGAGCCTTTGCCCAGCATGCCGCCAGCGAGCCACTCCTGATCACGATGCTGGTGGGCTTTGCTCTCGATGCAGTCGCTGATCAAACACTCGCCGACGTGCTGCCAGCTCTCACCGCCCAGGAAGCCGAACTGCTCGTCACGCTCACCCTCCCCGACATCACCCTGGCCATGCCACGAGCCTTCTTTGGGGAAGAGGCCTTCGGCCTGGCCATGTTTGCCGATGTGATCGCGGGCAGAAACGAGGCCACCTCCATGCTCTCTGACGGCGATGCGGGCTCGGCCATCGGTATCGCTGCCGGCCAAAACTCACCGATCGGCTCCCTCTTCCGCGTTTTTCTCATCCCCGCCGACCTCGCAGGCTACCGCGGCACCATGCACGAGTTTCAACAGCTGGCGAGCCGACCAGAGCCCTCTTCCAGGCTTCGCGATGCCGCTTCGGCATTGAACACCAAACTGCAAGAGTCGCCCCCAGGCATTCTCTGCACGCTGATGTTTCCGGCGCTCTCGAGCGTGTTTGATGCAGGTTTCCGCGACCAGGCGCGAAACGCCTGCCAGGAGGTCCTGATCGCGGCCACTCGCCAGCGGCTGGCCACCGGCTCCCTCCCTGAGTCGCTCGATGCGATCGAGCCCCGCTGGCTCCCGCTGCCACCCACAGACCCCTTCACCGGCACGAGCCTCACCGACCGCGAGCCCCTCCGCTACCGACTCAACGAGCAGGGACTCACCGTCTGGTCGGTCGGTCCCAACGGGAAGGACGATGGAGGCCCAGCTCATCGAGGCCCCGACACTCCCCGCGATCACAACAACGACGACATCGGTCTCACGCTGCCGCTGACCAAAGACGGCAACTGAATCTGACTCGCAAGAAGCGTCGGTCCTTCCGGGGCTTCAGCGAACTGGAGAGGCTGCCCGTGCCGATCGAGTGGCGTAGGAAACGGAGCGAAGCCACGATGGCGAAGCGAGGTTTCCTTCGAGAGAGCGGAAGGCAGGATGCCGGGAGCGAACGTCCGGCAAGATGGCACGGACAGCCTCGGCAACTTCGGAGCAACTCAGAAGAATATGGGGCGGGCCGAAACGTGCTTCCGCGCGGTCCGCACAAGTGTCGGCACACCCGTGAGGGGAATAACTCGATGGATCGGCGGTGCGTGGCGACGCCTCTGTGCTGCGGTGTAGTATTCGGCTCCGTTTCAACCTCCAGTGAGGAAGCCCGATGTGCGTGCGGTTCTTGAGCGTCGTGTTCTCAGCGGTTCTGGTGCTCCAAAGTTCTTCCGCGTGGGCTGACGATCTACCGCTGATCGAGTCGTATCTGATCGAGGGCCGCATCGCCGACGGCATCGCCGCATCGAAGGAGCACCTCGCCCAGCACCCCGACGACGCCCAGGCCCACCTCGGCTTGGCGACCGCGGAGTTTCTGCAGGCGATCGAGCGGCTCGGGCAGGGCCTCTACCGCCACGGAGCTCTGGGCTCACAGAATCGGCTCGGCCGCATCTTCCCCATCGTCAGGCTTCCGGTGCCCGACAATCCCAATCCCGCCACCACGTCTGCCGACGATGTGCGTTCCCTCGTGCAGGTGTTTCTCAACGACCTCGCCGTCGCCGAGCAGACACTCGCCTCGCTGCCCGTCGCTGAGGTGACGCTCCCGCTGCACGTCGGCCGCATCCACTTCGACTTCAACGCCGATGGCATGGTGTCGATCGAGGAATCCGGTTGGCAGCTGTTTCAAGCGATCACCAACCCACCGCGTGCCATGCGTGGTCGACCAAACGATGCGGGCGGCGGCATGCCGCCGGTGGCCGAGGCGTTCGTGGTGAAGTTTGATCGTGGCGATGCCTACTGGCTGCAAGGCTACTGCCACCTCCTCTCCGCATTTGGCGAAGTTGCCCTTGC